>NZ_JBEORY010000030.1:0-92081 GCF_040302665.1 Kitasatospora sp. NPDC097691
CTGGTCGGCTGACACGGCGATGGGTCGAACGGCGGCGACCATGCGCTCGAGGACGTCGCCGCTGCGTCCGACGGGGAGGAAGTGCTCGGGGGTGAGCCGGCTGGTGGGCAGGTGCAGCAGCATGGCGTTCGGGCCACCCGCGAGGTTGACGGCGGTGTTCTGGTAGCCCAGGACGTGTATGAGGCCGTGCAGGGGGTGGTGTTGCCGACCGCAGTACACGATCGTGCCGGAGAACGCGGCCTCACTCGTCGAGATGCACATGCCCGGCACGGTAGCGCCCGTCCGCGGGCGGGAGACGGGGAGGGCCTGCACGACGGCGCGCTCAGTCGTGCCGGAGTGCGTGGACACCCGGATCACCAGGTCCGGGTGGACGGTCATGGTGATCCGGGCGGAGCTCGGAGGCACCACCCCCGTGGCTGCCTCCGAGCTGCGCCGGCTGCTCAGGCGGTACGGGACGTCGGCGGCGGGCCTCCGCGTCGTCCTGCTGCCTGTGGGTCGGTCAGTTGGCGGGTTCGGCCTCCAGTTTGTCGACGATGGTCGAGGTGAGGATGGCCGAGGCGTACTCGTAGCCCTTGCCGTCGCCGGCGCCCAGGGACGGGTTGCCCGCGGGCGGGAGGCCGTCGGGGCCGGCGGGCGGGAGGTCGGAGAGGAGGACCTCGCGCACACCGAGGAAGGCGCCGGTGGTCTTGTCGAAGATCAGGGCCACGCGCATGGTGCCGTTGGTGCCGACCACCGCGACGCCGTGCCGGCCTGCCGCGTCCGCCTCGTCGGCGACCACGGCCGTACCCGGGATCTTCGCGGCCGCCTCCATGAGCGCTCCCGCGACGGCGGGCGGCGCCGCGATGTTCTGGAAGATCATCTGGACGTCCGCGAAGGCGAACTGGTTGGACAGTTTCGGGGTCATCGGCATCCCCGACACCCGCTTGGCGCGGTCGAAGGAGAGCAGTTGCTGCAGGAGCTGCTGCGGGTCGGTGGGCAGGGAGGCGACGTACTCGTAGGTCAGGGCCTCGAAGCTCGCCGTCCGCGGGGCGCCGGGGATCTCCGACAGCCTGGCGGGCCACGGACTGCGTCCGTTGCCCATCGTCGGGTCCAGGATCAGGCCGCCGGACCTGCCGTCGACCGGGAACCAGGACGTGCGTTCGTGCTTGGTCTCGCGGGCGCCGTCCTGGACCTCCCGCCGGTAGACGAACTGGTCGGCCCGGGCCCCGGGGTCGGGGCTGCTCGCGACGGCCTTGGCGGCGTGGGCGAGCAGGCTGGCAGGGTCGGCCGGCCCGGGCGCGGGCGAGGCCGACGAGGTGGGCGACGCCGACGGGGTGGGCGACGCGGACGGGGTGGGGGTGGGGGTGGCCGGGGCGGACGAGGCCGACAGGGTCGGCGCCGCCGGGGCGGCGTTGCCGTGGTCGCGGTCCGGGATGGCCACCACGGTGGCGGCCGCCAGCGCGCCGACCGCCAGCGGGCAGGCGACCAGCCACACCAGCCTGCGCCGCGGCCGCGCCGCGTTCGTCTCGGCGGCGATCTCACTCATCAGATGCTCCTTCAGCAACCGTTGGCGGCCGGCGGGGAGCATCTCGGGCGAGTTGTTCATCGGGTCTCCTCCTGCAACGACCGGGCGGCTTCGAAGCCGCCACCCCGTACCTGTCCGGTGGCGGGAGCGGGTTCCCGGAATGTCGCCGGCTCGTGGAGCTCGTTCTCGGCGAGCGCGCGCAGCCGGGCCCGTGCCCGGGACAGGCGCGAGCGCACGGTGCCCACCGGGACGCCGAGCGCCTCGGCCGCCGACGCGTAGTCGAGCCCCACCCACACGCAGAGCCGGAACACCTCGCGCTCGGACCGGCGCAGCGCGGGCAGTGCGCGGCGCGCGGCGGCCAGTCGGTCGCCGTCGTCGATCCGGGCGACCAGCTCGTCGGCGAAGTCCGGTACGGCCTCGCGCTCGTTCAGGCGCGCCATCGCCGCCCGGTGGCGCCGGGCCGCCCGCGCGGTGTTGCGCAGGACGTTGGTGGCGATCCCGAAGACCCAGGGGCGCAGGTCGTCGTCGCCCGCGTGCAGTTTGGCGCGCAGGCGCCAGGCCTCGAGGAAGGTCAGTGACACCACGTCCTCGGCGGCCGCCCAGTCCCCCAGAGTGCGCAGCGCGTAGCCGTACACGGCCTGGGAGTGCGCGTCGAAGACCTCGCCGAGCGCGCCCTGGTCCCCGGCGCGTAGGCGCGCCCGTTGTGACAGTTCCATGTCCTCCCCTGTCCGCAGGCCGTGCGGAGTTCCGTGTGAGCCGCGTCACGTGCGGGTGGCCGGCGGGCCGTCGGCCCGCTGCTGCTCCCGGTGATGAGCGGCGCCTGCTGTCGGTGGTGCACCGCTGTCAGTGGTGCACCGCTGTCAGGGGTGCACCGCGCCGGTGCCGGCCGTCACCCGTCCGACCGGCGGCGAACACCGTTGAAGTGTCAGGGGGCGGCGGTCACCACGTCGTAGACGTACTTCGCCATGTCCAGGCCGCGCGGTTTCGCGAGGGAGGGATCGGGCGAACCCGCGGTCTGCATCTCGTAGGACACCTGGACGAGCAGGTTGTCGATGCGGAACATCACGTGGGCGTACCCGTAGTCCTTGCCCCTCGGGTTGGACAGGCAGAGGTCGTCAGCGAAGTCGTGCAGCCGCGGGGCGCTCCCGTAGAAGTCGCTCGTGCGCTCCTTCTCGAAGGCTGCTGATCCGTTGGCGGCGGACGAGAACCGGATCATCTGGACGTCCACATCGGCGGCCCAGGGATGGTCGGACCAGTAACCCTGCGTGCTCCACCGGCATCCGTGTGACTCCAAGGTGCCGGTGAGGAGACCGGCACCGGGTACTGCGTTGTCCTCGCTGCCGGTGTCCATATCGGGAATGATCGTGCCGGATCGGCTTCCCACCTTGTCGCAGATCTTGGGGACCAGGTCGTACCGCACAGCGGCCGGCGGCGGGCTCGCACTGGTCGGCGTGCTCGGGCCGGGGGTCGGGCTCGCACTGGGAGTCGCGGACGGTGTGATCGCGGAGGGCGTGATCGGGGAATTCGCCAAGCCCGGCTGCTGCCCGGCGTTTCCTCGGCCCTGCGAGAGCACGTACGGAACAGCGACGACCGCCGCGAGCAGAAGGGGCGTCACCACGAACACGACTGTCCTGCGCTTCAGGAGCGGCCTGGACGGCGGGTCGAGCACCTCGGTGGGTAGAGCTTCTGTCCGTGCGCGATCGCCAGGCGGCGCGTTCTCGGCAGTGGCAGTGGCAGTGGCAGTGGCAGTGGCAGTGGCAGTGGCCGTGGCAGCTCGCAGTCCCGCGGCGGCGCCGGCCGCGTCGAGGCGCACGCCGGGATCGCGTGCCAGCAGGCCGGCGATCGTCGGCGCCAGCACCCCGGCGCGCGTCATCGGCTCGGGGTCCCGGGTCACGACCGCCACGAGGGCGGCTGCCACGTTGTCGGCGGCGTACGCCGGCCGGCCTTCGACGGCGAAGTAGAGCGTGGCGCCCAGGGACCACAGATCCGCTGCCGGACCCGGCTCGGAACCGGCCAGCCGTTCCGGGGCGACATAGCCGACGGTGCCGAGCAGCGCCTGCGTCTGGGGCACGGTGGCGTCGGTGACCGACGCGATCCCGAAGTCGGTGAGCACCGCTCGGCCCTTGTCGTCGATCAGCACGTTCTGCGGCTTGACGTCAAGGTGCAGGACACCCTCGTCGTGCGCTGCCGACAGTGCGTCGAGTACCTGTGCGCCGACTTCGGCGGCCTGCTGCGGACTCAGCGGTCCGCCGGCCTTGACCTCCTGGTCGAGGGAACGCCCGGCGATGAAACGCATGACGATCCACGGCTGCCCGTCCTCCTCGAGGACGTCGTGCACCGCCACGATGCCCGGGTGCTCAAGGCGGGCAATCGCCCTGGCCTCGCGCATCGCACGCGCCCGCAGTCTGGCCTGCTCCTCGGCGTCGACGCCATCCGGGATGTGAAGCGCCTTGACCGCGACCGTGCGTCGCAGTTTCCGGTCGTAACCCCGCCAGACGGTGCCCATCCCGCCCGCGCCGATCGGCTCTGACTCCAGCACGTATCGACCGTCTGCGAGGCTCCGTCGTCTGCTCACGGCCAAACCCTACAACGGCCAATTCATTGAGGTGAGTTGTCGGTGTGCCGATGGATCAGGGCGGCCATGTCCTCGTCTGTCGGGACGTGGGGGAGGTGCGTGCCCGGGCGCGAGGGGTGTCGAGTTCTCGCGTCCGGGCACGCACCCGTCTTGGGTCACCTCGTTCAGACGGTGAGCAGGGCGGGGGCGGCGGCCTTGTCGACGGGCAGGAAGTCGTCGGGGACGGGGTACTGGCCGAGCACGTAGTTGAGGACGGCGGCGTGCATGGCCTCGACGGGGGCGATGGTGGCCGCGGTGGCGACGCCGCCCGGGCTGGTGACGTTGTAGGTCGCGAACAGGTAGGTCTGGGCGGCCTGGTCCTCCAGGGACAGGGCGAGCCTGGCGACGGTGGCGACGTCGGTTGCCGCGCCCAGGGCCTGGAGCGTGGCGGGCTGGTTGGACAGCGGGACACCGGTGATGGCGGGCTTGCCGGCGCCGGTGAGCACCGCGTTCCACGCCTCGGCGTGGTCGGCGTGCTGGCCCATGGCCGTGGTGATGAAGTTCGCCACGGCCGGCGGGACGGTGCCGAGCTTTCCGGCCTTCGCGGCGTCGAGGGCCATCTGGTAGGCGCCGACGGCCTGGTTCTCCAGCGCGGTGGCCAGCGCGACGACCCTCAGGTCGCCGGTGTACCGGCCCGAAGCGGAAGCCGCCGTCGAACCGCCGGTGCTGTCGGAAGCCGGCGGGGCGCCGGTCGACTTGCTGCCGGAGCAGGCCGCCAGGAGCAGCGCGGCCGCCGCGCCGCCGGCTCCGAGCACGAAACGGCGCCGGCCGGCGTCGCGCGGCTCCCCGGCCTGCCGGGCCCGGATCTCCTCCGTCAGATCGCGCGCCGCCGTGCGCATGGCGGGCAGCGTCTCCTGGTGCGCCTCGTGCATCTCGCGCGTCAGGCCGGCGAGTTCGCCCTCGCCGATCGGCAGGTTCCAGCCGCTCCGGGTGGTGGTCACTTGACGGCCCCTTCGCTGATCGGGGAAGCGTTGTCGGTCTTGTAGAAGGCGTCGGGGAAGCCGACGCCGCCGGCCGCGGCGGGCAGCTTCGCCGGGTCGACCGGGATGGTGATCAGGTCCGCGGCGTTGCCCGCGAGCAGGGCCTGCACCGCGAGCAGGGTGGCCCGGTGCTGGGCCTCGACGGGGGCGACCGAGGCGAACAGCTTGCGCAGGTCGAGGTTGCCCACCTGGCCGACGTTCCTGGCGTACGTCTGCGCGGCGACGTCCTCCAGGGTGATCGCCAGCTTGACCACGTCGGCCGGGGTCCTGATGCCCGGCAGGGCCTGGTCCACCACGGCCTTGTACGTCGGGTCGGGGCCGTTCTGGGCCCGGCCGCCGGCCTGGGTGGCGGCGGCGTTGAAGGCCTTCGCGTGGGCCTGGTGCTGCTGGGTGGTCTTGGCGATGAACGCGGCCACCGTCCTGTTGCCGTCCTTGATGAACGGCAGGCCGGCGGCGGTCTGGTAGACGCTGATCACCAGGTTCTCGATGGAGGCGGCGGTCTGCAGCGCCATGATGTCGTCGGCCGTGGAGCCGGACGGCGAGGGGGTGTCGGCGACGGCGCGGCTGCCGCCGAGGAGCGCGACCGTGCCGGCCGCCGCGGCGATCAGGCCGCCGCGCTGCCACCAGCGGCGCTGCGCCGGCTCGGCCGCCTGGCCGAAGTCGTCCAGCGCGCCGTGCGTGATCCGCAGCGCGTCGCTGTTCAGATCCTGCGACTGCTCGGTGAGTTCCTCAAGCAGCCGGGTGTCGATGTGCTCTGAAGGCATCGTTTTCCCGTCTCGGGCGGAGCCCGCCGCTCGCGGGCTCGTACGTCTGGCCTTCGGGGCCGCTGGGGGACCGGCTTGCCCGCTGAGTGCGGGATTCACCCGGGAGAGTGACCAGGCCGTGAGTGTCCGGATCCGCCGTCGGCGACGCCGGTCGCGCACCGGTTGCCCGGCCGGCGGCGGGCCGACCGGGAGACGGCTGGGCGCGCTGGGCTCAGGTGAAGGGCAGCAGCAGTACCGGTGTCGTGCTGGGGTGCGGCGAGCCGCCGGCGGGTTCCACGGTGACGCCGACGCCCCTGGCCTCGTCCAGCGGACCGGTGAGCAGCAGGGTGCCGTTCCCGCCGGGGAGGAGCCCGGCGGGCCTCATCGTCCCGGCGTCGTCGAACCACAACTGGTAGGTGGTGCCCGGAACCGGGGCGGGCAGGCCCGCGGCGAGGAAGGCCGCGCGGTCGCGGCTGGGCGACCACACCACGGTGCCCACGCCCCCGCCGGCGGTGGCACGGCCGGTGGTGGTCCGGGTGTCGGGCGCCGTCAGCAGGTCCGTGACCCGGTCCTGCCGGAGACTGAGCGCGGTCGCCCGGGCCCGGGCCCGGTCGGCCTCCTGGTGCTGCTGGACGGCGAGACCGCCGGCCCCGGCCGCGACCGCCAGGCAGGCGGCGAGCGCGAGCTTGGTCCAGCGGGGTGCCCTGCGCCCGGGGCGGGGGTCCGGCCCGGGGGCGGGCGCGGTGTGCGGGGCCTCCTGCCGGATGGTCGGCAGGGCCGCCATCACGTTCGCCTTCAGCGTCGGCGGCGGCACCTCGGACTGCGCGGTGCCGAGCCGTGCCAGGGTCGCGGCGAACTCGGCGACCTCCCGGGCACAGGCCGGGCAGCCGGCCAGGTGGCGTTCGAACTCGGCGTTCTCGGCCGGGTCCAGGGCGTGCGCGGCGTACGCTCCGGTCAGGGTGTGCGGGTCGGTGCTCATGCTTCCACCCCCAGGCAGTCCCGCAGCCGGATCAGTCCGTCGCGCATGCGGGTCTTGATCGTGCCCAGCGGCACACCGAGGACCTCGGCGACCTGCGGGTAGGTGTAGCCGCGGTAGTAGGCCAGCGTCAACGACTCCCGCTGCAGTTCGGTCAGCATCCTCATGCACCGCCGGACCTGCTCGCGTTCGAGCCTGCCCTCGACCTGCTCGGCGACCTCGTCGAACGCCGGGGTGTGAGAGGCGTCGGCCGCACGCCGGTCACGGTCGGCGGCGGCCTGCGCCGAGCGGACCCGGTCCACCGCGCGACGGTGGGCGATGGTCAGCACCCACGGCATCACCTCGCCGCGGTCAGCCCGGTAGCGGGCCGCAGTGCGCCACACCTCCAGCAGCACCTCCTGGGCGACCTCCTCGGACTGCGCCGGGTCGCACAGGACGCGCCGCACCAGGCCCAGCACCGGTCCGGCCACCACGTCGTACAGGCGGGAGAACGCGTCCTTGTCCCCCAGGGCGATCCGGGTGAGGAGGTCCTTCAGATCGGGTACCGGCCGGCCCGGGCCGGTCAGGTGGACGACGGCGTTCATCCGACCACCCCGCGGACGTGGTGGGCGGGCGGCGAGCCCGGCGGGCGGACGGCGGACATCACGGGCCTCCCATGACCACGGCCGGGGCATCCCGGCGAGCTGAACGGAACCGCTGACACCTGTCGTTCGAAGCGGCCGGGCCACCGGATTGGTCCCGGGCGGTCCGGGCAGCGGTAAGTGCCCCGCCGCCGACGCCGCGACCCTCCACAACGGCACGTACGACAACGTCCTCGGGCCCGGCGAACTGAACCCCGCCCTGCCCCAGGAAGCCACCGCACCCGCCCTGTGCGGCGCGCTCGACTGACCACCTGCCCCAGCAGCCGGGTCTCCGGCCGCACCGGCTGCCGCGGACGACCCCCGAACTGCTTCGCAGTCGGAGTCGGACCGGGGGCCAGGACGATCGGGGGACCGGACTGGAAGGCGAGCGCGTGCCCCGAAGCGGAAGCGAACCCCCGTCGAAACCCTGGAGGCTGCCGCGTGGCACGACAGGAACCCGCGCGCCGAACGACCCTGGAGAGAGGGCGTTCGGCGCGCGGGTTCGGCGAGTTCGGCGAGCTGAGCCGCTCCGGCTCAGCTGTCCAGACGGCGCTTGCTGAGCCAGGCGACCATCTCGGGGTCGTGGTGGTCGAAGAACAGGGTCCTGCCGGTGTCGAGTTCGGCGATGGCGGTCAGCTGGTCGTCGGTGAGCCGGAAGTCGAAGACGTCGATGTTCTGCGCCATCCGGTCGGGGTTGACGGACTTGGGGATGGTGACGACGTCGCTCTGGATCAGCCAGCGCAGCACGACCTGGGCCACGGACCTGCCGTGCGCTTCGGCGATGCCGGCGAGGACGGGGTTGGTGAACAGGCCGTTCCTGCCTTCGGCGAAGCCACCCCACGCCTGGTGCCGGACGCCGTGCTCGCGCATCAGCGCGTGGAACTCGGCGCGCTGGAAGAAGGGGTGGGTCTCGATCTGGTTGACGGCCGGGACGACCTCGTTGTTGAGGATCAGGTCCAGCAACCGGTCGGGGTAGAAGTTGGCGACGCCGATCGCCCGCGCCAGGCCCTCGCGGTTGGCGGCCTCCATGGCGCGCCACTGGCCGTAGACGTCGCCGAAGGGCTGGTGCATCAGGTACAGGTCGACGTGGTCCAGTCCGAGCTTGGCCAGCGAGGTCTCCAAGGCGCGGCGGGTGTTGTCCTGAGCCGGCGCGTCCTGGACCCACAGCTTCGTGGTGACGAACAGCTCCTGGCGCGGGATGCCGCTGGTCCTGATCGCGCGTCCGACGGCTTCCTCGTTGCCGTAGGCGGCGGCGGTGTCCAGCAGCCGGTAGCCGGCTGCGAGGGCCTCGGAGACGGCCTGCTCGGTCCTGTCCGCCGGGATCTGGTAGACGCCGAAGCCGAGGATCGGCATCCGGACGCCGTTGTCGAGGGTGACGTGCTGCACGGGGAATCTCCTGGAGGAGCTGGTGGTCGGGAAGACGGCGGAGCGATGGAACCCGGATCGGTGGATGCCGGGGAGGTGGGTGGTGCTCACGGCGTCATGAGCGCTCCATCATCCGCATGCCGGCTTCGTTGTGGGTGTCGCCGGCGGCCGGGGGGAGGGCGCTGAGGCGGGTGAGCTGGTCATCGGTGAGGCGGACGGTGTCGCTGCCGGCGTTCTCCTCGACGCGGGACACGCGGCGGGTACCGGGAATGGGTGCGATGTCGTCGCCCTGGGCCAGCAGCCAGGCCAGCGCGACCTGTGCCGGGGTGACGGCGACCTCGGCTGCGACGGCGGCGACCTGGTCGGCCAGGCGCAGGTTGTGCCGGAAGTTCTCGCCAGTGAAGCGCGGGTTGTCGGCGCGGAAGTCGTCCGGGTCGAACTGACCGGTGGAGCGGATCGCGCCGGTCAGGATGCCCCGCCCGAGCGGGGAGAAGGGCACGAAGCCGATGTTCAGTTCCCGCAGCACGGGCAGCACGTGGGCCTCGGGGTCACGGGTGAACAGCGAGTACTCGGACTGCACCGCCGTGACCGGGTGGACGGCGTGGGCGCGGCGGATGGTGTCGGGTCCGGATTCGGAGAGGCCGATGTGCCGGATCTTGCCCGCGGCGACCAGGTCGGCGAGGGCCCCGACGGTCTCCTCGATGGGCGTGCCCTGGTCGACGCGGTGCTGGTAGTACAGGTCGATGTGGTCGGTGCCCAGGCGGGTGAGGGAGCCCTCGACGGCGGCGCGGATGTTGGCCGGGCTGCTGTCGGTGGGCCCGGGGAGGCCCGTGTGGGAGACGAGGCCGAACTTGGTGGCGAGCACCGCGCGGTCACGGTGGCCCTTGAGGGCGCGGCCCACCAGTTCCTCGTTGGTGTAGGGGCCGTAGACCTCGGCGGTGTCGATGAGGGTGATGCCGAGGTCCAGGGCGCGGTGGATGGTGCGGACGGACTGGTCGTCGTCGGTGCCGGCGCCGGTGTAGCCGTGGGACATGCCCATGGCCCCCAGGCCGATGCGGGAGACGTCGAGGTCGCGCAGGTGGATGTGCTTCACGGGGGAGTCCTGTTCGTTCGCTGGTGGGGTCGGTTGCCGGACGCCGGACGCCGGACGCCGGACGCCGGTCGCCGGGTGCCGGCGGGTTCCATGTCCTTCAGCCAACACCGATCCACGGGTCGGTGGGGCCGCCAGGCAGACCCTGACGAGGTCCCCCACGCCCGGGTCCCGCGGGGAGCCCGGTCGTAGGGTCGGAACATGGACCGACGCAGCGAGATCCGCGACTTCCTCACCACCCGCCGGGCCCGCGTCACCCCCGAGCAGGCCGGCCTTGTCCTCTCCCCGCTCTCGGGCGCGCGCCGCGTACCGGGCCTGCGGCGCGAGGAGGTCGCGCAGCTCGCCGGCGTCAGTGTCCCGTACTACACCCGCCTGGAACGCGGCGACGCCCGCGGGGCGACCGACGCCGTCCTCGACGCCATCGCCCGCGCGCTGCTCCTCGACGACGCCGAGCGCGCGCACCTGTTCGACCTGGTCCGTGCGGCCAACGCCGCTGCCGCAAGTGCCGCCGCCCCGCCCCGGCCCGCCCGGCAGCCCGTCCGCCCCGGTCTGCGCAACCTTGTGGAGACGATCAGCGGCGTCCCGGTCTACATCCGCAACGGCCGCCTCGACCTGCTCGCCGGCAACACCCTCGCCCGCGCCCTGTTCGCCCCCGTCTTCGACAGCCCCGCCCGCCCCGCCAACTCCGCCCGCTTCACCTTCCTCGACCCCGCCGCCCCCGCCTTCTACCCCGACTGGGACGCCGTCGCCGACCAGATCGTCGCCACCCTGCGCGCCGAAGTCGGCCGCAACCCCTACGACAAAGCCCTCTCCGACCTGATCGGCGAACTCTCCACCCGCGGTGACACGTTCCGCCAGCGGTGGGCCCGCCACGACGTCCGCCACCACCGCGCCGGCGCGAAACGCATCAACCACCCCCTGGTCGGCCCGCTCACCTTCAGCTACGAGACCACGCAGCTCACCGCCGACGACGGCCTGTACCTCATCTTGTGCAGCGCTCCTGCCGGCAGCCGCGACGCCGAAGCCCTCGACCTCCTCGCCAGCTGGAACACCCCGCACCCTGCGGAACAGGAACAGGCCACACAGCCCTGACGCCTGCGCCTCGCTGAGCCGGACACGGCTGTTCGAGGGTTCCGCGGGCGAGGTTCAGGTCGACCGACCACGCGTGCGGCTCGGCCGCGGGATGGCCGAGCAACAGAGGACGCCTTCCTCGCAGTCAGGCCTGACGGGCGTAGGACGCGAGGCGTTCGGCGAGCGCGGTGACGAGGTCGCGCAGTTCGTCGGGGCGCTCGATGACGAACGGCCGGTCGAGTGCGGCGAGCAGCGGGGGCAGCCAGTCGAGCCGCTCCGCCCGCAGCTCGACGCGCAGCCAGCGCTCGGCCGTCCGGTCCTCGCCCGCCACGGGCGCGTGCTCTTCCAGGGTCGCGACGCTGGCGGGAAGGTGGGCGCGGACCTGTTCGACCGTTCCGTGGATCCGCAGGGTCACCTCGTGCCGGTACTCGGCCGTGGCGAACGCCGACAACACGCGCTGGGCCGGATCGGGACCCGCGGGCGTTTCGAAGGAGCCGGGCAGGGTCCGCACGTCCGCGATGCGATCGAGCCGGAAGGTCCGGTCCTGGTCGATCCGGGTGTCCTTGCCCGTGACGTACCACCGGCCCGAATGGGCGACGACCCCGTACGCGTGCAGCGTGCGTTCGCTGAGCCGTCCGTCGCGGTCGGTGTAGCGGATCGAGACCGGTCGGCGGTGGCGCACCGCGTCGGCGATGGTGAGCAGGACCTCGGCGTCCGGGGTGTCGAAATCTCCGGGCTGGTCCGTGAAGGCGAGAGCTTCCAGGAGGGTGTCGAGCCGGCGGGCGATGTGCTTGGGCAGCACCCGCCGGATCTTTGCCGACGCCGTCTCGCTCGCCGCGCGATCCGTCGTCGTCAAGCCTGCTCGGCGGCCGGCGATCAGGCCGAGCAGCACGGCCAGCGCCTCGTCGTCGCTGAGCATGAGCGGAGGCAGGCGATGCCCGGGGGCGAGCCGGTACCCGCCGTAGCGGCCGCGCACCGATTCCACGGGTACGTCCAGGTCGATCAGCTGGTCCACGTACCGCCGCACGGTGCGCCCTTCGACGCCGAGCCGGTCGGCGAGTTCGGCCACCGTCCGGATGCCGCCCGACTGCAGGAGCTCCAGGAGTGTGAGGACGCGGCCGGTGGGTCGAGGCATGTGCAGAAACCTACCGTGAATAGAGGACCGATTCTGTCCACTATTTCTCCTAGCCTGCGTTGTGCACGCCTCCAGTACAGCCAAGGAGATTCCGATGGACTTCGTCTCGATCCGCATCATCACCAGCGACGTCGCACGCCTCGTTGAGTTCTACGAACGAGCCACCGGGGCGCAGGCGACGTGGGCCACCGAGGACTTCGCCGAACTCAGGACCACGGGCGCCACCCTCGCGATCGCCGGCACCCGCACCGTCCCGCTGTTCGCCCCGGGCTCCGCCCGCCCGGCGGACAACCACAGCGTGATCACCGAGTTCCTCGTCGACGACGTGGACAGCGTCTACCAGAACCTGACCGCCTTCGTCACCGACTTCGTCACCGAGCCCACCACGATGCCCTGGGGCAACCGGTCGCTGCTGTTCCGCGACCCCGACGGCAACCTCGTCAACTTCTTCACCCCCGTCACCCCGGCGGCCATCGAGAAGTTCGCCCGCTGACGCCACGCGCGGCCACTCACCGGGAGTCCTGAGGTCCCAGGGCTCCCGGCGAACACGGCCTTCGGCAGCGGTTCGATCGGCTGCGTGGCTGATCGCGCGGCGATCGCGACTCGATGGGCCCTCCGATGCCGGCGCAACGCCGGACCGGCCGAGCGATGAACACTCGGCCGGTCCGGCGTTGCGCCGGGTTCTGGCTCAGGCAGGCGGACCGGAACTGCTGGCCGACGAGTTGACTGGGACGGATCTGACCACGCTGCTGCTGGAGGTCTTCCGTCGCCGCGCCGACCGGCTCACCCCGGCCGAGGTGATGCGGCGCTATCGCACCGACCGGTTCGTGACCCCGGCCCCGACACGGTTCGAGCACGTGCGACGAGCCGAAGACTTCCTGCTCTCGGCGCTGCCGGATGACTTCCAGATGCTCACCCTGGCTCCGCTCGTACCCCTGGCGGCGCATACGGCGGTGGCGACCGTCGACCCGCGCAAGGTCGTCGCCACCATTCGCGGCAGCGAGGTCGCGGCCGACCCGACCAACGCCCTGGCCCTGGAGGCAGCCCAGCGGTGGTCCCAGGCCCTGGCCGCCGATCCCCGCTCGGCCGTGCCGGTCCGGATAGCCGCCAGCCAACGAGTCGTGCGTGCCCAGCACTTCGACGCGCCCGGCATGCTCGCCCACTTCCAGCTGTTCGCCCTGGTGACCAGCGCCTCACCGGAAGCCGCAAGGAACGCCTCCTGATCAGCGGATTCGGCGTCGACCGACTCGCCACCACGCTGACGCCACCCACCGACACCGAAGCATCGTCTCCGGGCCGGGCCGATTAGCCGCGCCGGTACGCCGGTACGCCGGTACGCGACATCACGTGCCGACCGTGGACGGACCCGCTTCGCCGGGGGCTGCAGGCCGGAGCCGGGCCGTGGCCTGCCATTCACGCGGGGACATGCCGTACGTCGTCCGGAAGGACCGGCTGAAGTGGGAGGGGCTCACGAATCCCCACTGGTGGGCCACCGCCGACACGGCCCGCATGGTCCTGGCCGGACGGGACAGTTCGCGTCGGCAGCGTTCCAGCCGCTCGCGCTGTACCCAGCGGCTGACCGTCGTTCCCTCGGCGTGGAACAGCTTGTGCAGGTAGCGCACCGAGATGTGATGGGCTTCGGCGATCCGGGTGGGCGAGAGGTCGGGCTCACCCAGGTGACGCAGGATGTAGTCCTCGATACGGGCGAGCATGCCCCGCGCGGCCTGCGGAGCATGCTGGTCCGGCGCGCCCCGCAGGCCCTGACGCTCACGGACCAGTACCGCCAGCAGGTCGGCGGTGGTCAGGGCGAGCCGGTGTCCGGTGCCGGGGTCGAAGTCCGCCGCCTGTGCCGCGAGCCGGTTCAGGTAGCCGGCGATCAGTCCGGAGGTTCCCGAACTGCCGTTGAACACCGTCCCCGTGATGGCCCGCAACTCGTCGTCCGTCACACCGAGGGCGGCCTTGGGCAGCCGGAACGCGGTGAAGCGGACGTGTTCGGGCTGGTCCCGCTCGTAGGGACGGCCCGCGTCCGAGCAGGTGAAGCTGCCCGGTCCCACCAGCGCCTGCCGCCCGTCCTGAGTGAGTCGGGCGGTGCCCAGGTGCTGGAGGGTGACCGTCAGGAACTCCGCACCGCCCTGGGAGATGCGGCGCCTGCTGCGTGACACGGTCTGCGGGCCCGCCTCGACCTCGGATATCTGGAGCGGTCCGAGCCGCCGGCTGGTGATCGTTCCGACCGGGGAGACGCCCTCGTGCGCGATGAGGTCGAGCGGGACGAACGTGCCGGACACCAGTGCATGCCAGTGTCCGGCACGGTCGCGCGGTGACATCGCGGGGGACGGGTGCCGGGGCGCGGACGGGGACGGGTGCTGGGGCAGGGTGACGGACATGAAGGGCTCCGGGCGCTGTGCGGGTGGTTCCTCCACCCACTCTCGGGCCGATCGGTGCCTCAGCCATCCGTCACATGACTTGCGTCGTCACAGGCCGGGCCCGGGGCCGGTCTCCCGCTCCACGACGTCGCGCAGCTGGCTGCGCGAGGTCACGCCGAGGGCCGGAAAGGCCTGGTAGAGGTGGGTCCCGACGGTCCTGGGCGACAGGAACAGCCGCTCGCCGATCTCCCGGTTCGTCAGACCCTGCGCCGCGAGCCGTACGATCCGCTGCCGCTGGGCGGTCAGGGAGCGCAGCGCGCTGTGCCGGGGCGTGTCGACGGTGATACCCGCCGCCCGTAGTTCCGACTCGGCACGCGCCGCCCAGTGGCCGGCGCCCAGACCGTCGAAGATCTCACGGGCCTTCGTCAGGGCCGTCCGGGAGTCCGTGATCTGCCGCTGCCGCCGCAGCCACTCGCCGTACTCCAGCCAGACCTGGCCGCGTTCGAACGGCCAGCGCTGGCCGGCCGGATCCTCCAGTGCGTCGCGGAAGTGCGCCCCGGCGGCGTCCGGTTCGGCCAGGAGCGCGGTGGCCCGGAGCAGGATCTGCCGCAGCCGCGCCGATGCTCCGGCGCCGACCGCGGCGGTCACCTCCGTCAGGGCGGCCCGCGCCTGCCCGGCGTGGCCGGTGAGGACGGCGGCCGCTGCGTGGTCGGCGACCGCGTAACAGGACAGGTGATAGTGCACCGGTGCTCCCGAGCTGTCGAAGACGGAGCTCAGGTGCAGGTGGGCGGCGTGGTGGTCACCGAGGGCGGTGGCGGCGAGCGCGGCCGCCCGGCGGGCGCGGACCACGGTGGCGAGCGCCCGGGCCGGCTCGGTGACGGCCAGGGCCGCCGAGGCGTGGCGCAGCGCCGTTTCGGGTTCGCCGGTCACGGCGCACACGGTGGCGAGGGCGGTGAGCGCCCGCGCCGAGCCGAGGTTGCGGTGTCCGGCCAGGAAGCGTTCCGCGAGCCGTTCGACGCCGAGGCGCGCGTCGGCCCACCGGCCGCAGTCGAAGTTGGCCCAGGCCAGGTCCGCGGCGGTCATTCCCCCGTGGAAGTCGGCCGCGTCCTCCCACTGCGGGTTGACCATGTCGCCGAGCAGGCTCACCGCCGTCTCGGTCTCGTCCAGCAGCATGCCGAGGACGCCGAGGGTGTGGGTCTCGGTCGGGATGAGGCCGGGTGCGGCGGCGACCGAGGGCAGCAGGGCGCGTACGGCGTTCCCGTGGACGAAGGGGTCGGTGACGCCGATGTCCCACAGGTGGAAGGGCCGGCCGGCCGCGTCACCGTCGTCCGCCGCCCGGGCCGCCAGCATCGGCCGGATCCGCTCCCGCTGGGCGGCGATGCCCGAGTGGTAGACGATCCCGGTCGCGATGGTGGACACGTCCTCGGCGAGCCGTCCGGTGGCCGGCGGTTCCTCGCCGACGACGAGGGCGAAGGCCCGTTCCAGGCGCAGCATCAGCATGGCGATCAGCCCGTTCAGGGCGGTGATCCAGCTCGTCGCGGCCGGATCGAGAGCGAGGTGCGAGGCTTGCGCGCCGAGGGCCTCGGCCCGGTCCAGGTCCCCGACCAGGACGGCGGTGTAGGCCGCGGTCGACAGGAGTCTGGCCCGTTCGCCCGCGTCCGGATGGAGCTGGGCGGCCCGTTCCAGACCGGCCAGGGCTTCGGCGACGGCGCCCCGTCCGAACGTGCGCATGGCGGTGGCCTCCAGGGTCGCGGCGACCGCGGCGTCGGGGGCGACGGTCGCCGCCGACAACTGCCAGGCCCGCCGGTCGGGGTCGCCGCCGAGCGCGGCCGCCAGTGCCAGGTGCGCGCGCCGCCGCTCGGCGAAGGGGACGGCGCCGTAGACGGCGGAACGGACCAACGGGTGGCGGAACTCGATCCGGTCCGCCCGCACGTGTATCAGCCCCGCCTGCTCGGCCGGCAGCCACACGTCCAGGTCCGAGCCCGGCGGCAGTGCGGCCAGGACGTCCGACAGGGCCGCGCCTTCCGCCGCGGCCGCGATCAGCAGCGCCTCGCGGGTGGCCTGCGGCAACCCGTCGGCCTGGGCGGCGAAGGTGCTCTCCAGCAGGTCGGTGACCGGCACCGGCCCCACGGGCGGGAGCCGACCGTCCCGCGCCGTCTGTCGGGCCAGCTCGATGAGGGCGAGGGGGTTGCCGGCGGCGGTGGCCAGCACCTGGCGCCGGGCCGGGCCGACGGGCGGATCGGGTTGCGCACCGAGCAACTCCTCCGCCTCGGCCGAGGACAGGGCGGCCACCACCACCTGCGGCACCGTCGAGTCCAGCCAGTCGGGCCGGCGGGTGCCGCGGACCGCGACGAGCAGCCCGATCGACTCGCCCGCGAGCCGTCGGGCGAGGAAGCCCAGAGCCTGGCAACTTCCCTGGTCGAGCCACTGGGCGTCGTCGACGACGAGCAGCAGCCGACCCGCGGACGCGATCTGGGAGGCGAGCGTCAGCACGGCCAGGCTCACCATCATGGGGTCCGGTGGGGCGAGGTCCTCGCCGAGCCCGAAGGCACCGAGCAGTGCGGCCCGCTGGCGGGCGGGCAGGCCGTCGACCCCGTCGTCGAGGACGGGCAGCAGGAGCTGGTGGAGGCCGGCGAAGGCGAGTTCGCTCTCGGCGACGCTGCCCCGCACCCGCAGGACGCGGGAGCGTTCGCGTTCGGCCTCCTCGACCGCGGTGTCCAGCAGCAGGGTCTTGCCCACCCCCGCTTCCCCGAGCAGCAGAACGGCGGGCGACGCCGACCGAGGGGAGAGCGCTTCGGCGATGACCGCCCGCTCCTGTTGACGACCGATCATCATGGAACTCCTGAAACCGTGTGACGAAGACGAGACCGTCGGCCGTTCGAACGAACGGACGGGGTACGTCACCGCCGGAGCATATCCGCAGCACGGCGGCGGCGGATTCGGCACGAATAGCGGCCCCGTGGACCGGACGGCCACGGTCCGACCGAAGTCAGCGCGGCGTCACGGGAGTTCGTCGGACGGGTGCCAGCTGGTCGAAGCAGTAGTAGACGGCGAGGAGGGCATGCGTGGCGAGCATGGCGACGGGGCTGAGGAAGGCGATCCCGATCGTGGCCAGGTAGGCCAGGCCGCCGAGGCTGAAGCGGCGCATCGCGGCGTTCACGTCGGCTCGGGGGACGGGGGTGTGGAGGGCGCGGGCGTCGCGGGTGAAGGAGAGGAACAGCAGGCTGAAGGCGAGGCCCATGGCGACCATGGTGGCCGCGTAGACGGCGGCGGCGGTGTGGGCGTCGGTGTCCCCCGCGGTGAGGTAGGTGGCGAGCAGGCGGGTGGGGTAGGGGATGACGGAGACGGTGAGGAGGAGGAAGAGGTTGGCGAAGAGGGTCCGCCGGTCGACGCGGCGCGCGAGTGCGCACATCGCGTGGTGGTTGATCCAGATGATGCCGATGACGAGGAAGCTGACGAGGTAGGCGAAGTAGGAGGGCCACTGGTGGGCCAGGGCCCCGGCGAGGCTCTCGCCGTGAAGGCTGTCGGGTTCGGGAACGTTCAGGTCCAGGACGAGCAGGGTGATGGCGATGGCGAAGACGCCGTCGCTGAAGGCCTCCAGGCGGGCGGTGCTGAAGCCGGTGGCGTCCCGGCGGGACGGATCGGGTGCGGTGGTGTTCATGGGCTCTCCGGTGGAAGTTCGATGACGCCGGTCGGTGACAACTCTCCCGGTGGGGCGGGCGCACGCCCGCCGGGGTGATGTCGGCGGTGTGTCAGGCCACGTGCCACCGACGGCCCTCGCCGCCTGGCACGGGGTGAAGTCGGCGCCCTCCTGCCGACAGGTTCCCCCTCCTCTTCAGGGAGCAGATTGTGACGTCCACACTGCCGCCCTCCGGCGGTCTGCCGCCGCTCCCTTCCGGCGGCGGCGCCCGGGCCGAACCTCCCGTCCGTACGGTCCGAGGCCGCCGGGATGATCCGCCTCCGACGGGGAAGGGGACCGCCATGGACACCACCGGCACCTCCGCACCGATCTCCCTCGTCACCGGCGCCAACCGCGGCATCGGCCGCGAAACCGCGCGCCGACTCGCCGAACTCGGTCACACCGTGCTGCTCTGCGCCCGCGCCCCGCAGGCCGCCGAGGACGCCGCCGCCGACCTCTCCCGCAGCCGCGGCCTGCGCGGCACCCTCCTGCCCCGCACCCTCGACGTCACGGACGCCGCCGGTGTCCTGGAGCTCGCGCGCTCGGTCGACGCCGAGTACGGCCGCCTCGACGTACTGATCAACAATGCGGCGATCAACTACGACCCGGGCCGCCGGGCCGTCGACGTCGACCTCGACGAGGTGCGCCGCACCATGGAGACCAACCTCTACGGCGCATGGCAGGTCGCACAGGCGTTCGTCCCGCTGCTCCGCCGCTCCGCCCACCCGCGGATCGTCAACGTCTCCAGCGAGAGCGGCTCCCTCGCGTCCATGGGCGGCGGCACCCCGGCGTACGGCGTCTCCAAGGCCGCCCTCAACGCCCTCACCCGCACCCTGGCCGGCGAACTCCGCTCCGACGGCGTGCTCGTCAACGCGGTCTGCCCGGGCTGGATCGCCACCGACATGGGCGGCGCCGGTGGTGCCCCCGTCTCCACCGGCGCCGACAGCGTCCTGTGGGCGGCCACCCTCCCCGACACCGGCCCCACCGGTGGCTTCTTCCGCCACGGCCGCCCGATCCCCTGGTGACCACCCCGTCGGCCCGTGCGCCGCGGCCGCCGGATGCGGCAGCCGCAGGCCGCCCGGCCCCTCGGCCCTTGCGTGGGACAAGGAACGCTCGACGGCCGGCGGGCGCACTACCGGTCGGGCATCAACCGTCGAAGTTGGACCAGAAGATCCCGACGCCCGTACCGTGCTCGTCCCGGCCGACCAGGATGCTGTTCGACGTGAAGTCACAGGTGGGGAAGACCAGGGCGTTCGCGCCGCCCACCGGGTCGACGACGACGTCGATCACGGGGGTCCGGGAGCCGCTCTCCTGCTGCGCCGCGAACTGGGCCACGGCATGGGCCTCCGGGCTGTCGGCGTCAGTGAAGCCCGCGGTCTGGTGAAGAGCCCTGCCGATGGCCAGGTTGTCCGGGGTGCTGGAGTAGATCGCCGAGGCGTCCTCGCTCAGCATGTTGACGTCGTCCGACGCCTCGTCCCAGCTCGCATCCACCAGTGCCTGTGGGGTGGTACCGCCGGCGACCAGCGCGACCGCGGTGACGGTGGCGCCCCGCTCGTCGTCCCAGTCGTACGCCAGATAGACGTCGTGCAGCCCGTCGGCGATGACGGAGAACGTGTAGAACTCGGCGCCGTCGAGCCCGGCCACCGCCATCCCCCCGCGACTCGACAGCCGCCCCGCCAACGTGAACTCGCCCTGGTACCCGGGCCCGCCATCCGGATCGTTCGCCGTCAGAACTGCGTCGATCGCTTCGATCATCATCATGCCGGGAAGTGTGTCACCCACCCCTGACAGGCCGGTCGTACGGTGCCGTCCAGCCGCACGGCCACCCGCCCCCGCTGCTGAGCGCGTGCCGCAACTTCACGGGCCACTGGCGTGCTTGCGCCCGGCGTTCAGGTGAGTTCGCCGGGCCCGGGGTTGGGCGGTCGGCGTGTCGGGCGATTCCTTCGGGTGCGACCCGATATGGAGGTGGCGCGAGATGCCCGTGGCACCGGACCAGGCGTCCTGGGAGGCCGGGAACCACGGTCCGACGGATCGGCGGGACGGTCCTCACCGTGATGCCGGCCGACGGCGGGCGACCTCAGCTGCAGGGTGCAGCGCCGGGTCGTGAGGGCTGCCGGCGCGGCTGCCACGGCGGCCGGTGCCGTCCGCGTTCACCGGCCGCGTCGATGCTCAGGTGGACAGCGCTGCGTCGACGACGCCGCGCGCGCTTGCTGCGTCCCGCTGAGGGCCGGGCACCCGCCGAGTCCGTCTGCCGGCGGCCGGCCCGTGCGCTCCCTCCCACCTGCTCACGAAAGGAACAAGAGAGCCCGATGACCGACGACATCGCCTACGCGAAGATCCACCCCGCGATCGGGGTGGCCCGCATCGGCAACAGCACCCGCGCGGACGGCTGGTACTACGGCCCCGAGACACCCGCGCCCGAACCCGCCCCGGTCGGCTTCTACAAGGACGAGACCGGCGCGATCAAACGCCAGGCCGCCCGGTTTCGGATCTACGGCTACGACAGCTCCGGCCGGGTGGTGCGCGAGCTGAAGCCGTCCGAGGCCGGCGTGGAGGTCGAGTGGGCCGTGCACGTCGCCAACCACAAGGCGGCCTGGTACAACTTCGACCTCGCCCTCGACATCCCCGACATGAAGGGCAAGGCGTCCCTGCGCCGCAACAGCAAGATCGGCGGGGCCGACCGCCGGCGGCTGGTCATCGACCCCGGCCGCAAGACCCTCGCCCCCGGGAGCAAGGAGCACGTGGAGTTCAGCGGAGGCACCTTCCTGGGCGTCGACGTGCCGCTGGGCCGCATGCAGGCCGACGAGGAGGGACGGCTGGTCGTCCTCGGCGGCAGCGGCACCTCCGGTGCGCCCGGCGGCGAGGAACTGCACTCCTTCGGCAACAACGACGGCTGGTACGACGACACCTCCGACGGGCCGGTCACCGCCACCCTCAAGCTCAACGGCAAGGCCGTCGAGGTCAAGGGCGCCTGGGTGGTGGTCGGCCCGCCCAACTACGCCCCCGACGTGAAGACCCCGCGCACCCTGTGGGACCAGCTGCACGACGTCTTCCGGCCGCAGAAGCCGGTGGGCGCGACCGAGGAGGTGCTGTTCGAACGCGACATCAAGCCCATCCTGCACCGCTTCTGCGAACTCCAGTGGGTCAACAAGGGCTACGCCACCCACCACGGCTTCGGCGGACCCGAGGACTTCATGGCCCCCGCCCTGCTGGCGCGACTGGCCAGCACGGCCGAGCGCAACCGCGAGCTGCGCCGGCAGGTGTACACCGCGATGCGCGACCACGAGCGGGACGGGCTGTCGCCGCAGCCCTGGCCGTGGTTCTACGGCGACGGCATGGCCAGCAAGCCCAAGTCGCCGCTGCAGTACATGACGCTGTCCGACACCCAGATCGAGCAGTTGGAGAAGTGGGCCGCCGGGGAGTTCGGCACCACTGCGGTGCCCGACTTCCCGCGCCGCGTCGAGGACGCCCCGGTACCCGAGCAGCCCGGGCTGCTGGACCGCGCCGCCCTGGACTTCTGCCTCGCCGACGCCTTCCACCCCGGCTGCGAGGTCACCTGGCCGATCCGGCACACCACCATGTACCAGGAGCCGCTGCGGATCCTGCACCGCCCCGAAGGCCAGAGCGAACCCGACTACGGCCCGCAGCTGAGCGCCGAGCGGGCGCTGGGCGCGGACGGCCCGCTGCACGCCCAGGGCCCCGGCGACCTGACCCGCTGGATGGCGATCCCGTGGCAGACCGACACCGCCAGCTGCCGCTCCGGCTACGAGTTCAACGCCCTGCCCAAGGGCCGCTACGACCCCCACCTGCCGACCTTCTGGCCGGCCCGGGTGCCCAACCACGTCCTCACCGAAGCGGACTTCCGGATCGTCAACAAGGACGGCGGCGAGGCCGGTTCGGAGGAGGAGCGCCAGGACGCGTTCGCCCGGCGGGCGTCCTGGCTGCGCGGCCTGCGCGGCGAGTACAAGCAGCAACTCGCCCAGGCGGCAAAGGAATGGCACCTCTTCGGCATCGTGGAGACCCGCCGCTACACCGTCGGCGACGGCAGGTTCCCCGAGTTCGTCCAGGTCGAGTCGGTCCCCGGCTTCCCGCTGGAGGGCGTCTCGCCCGACCGCAACCTGGTCACCGTCCACGTCCCGGAGACCACCGCCCTGGACGCCGCCGCCTACGGTGGCGTGCTCGCCGAGGTCGTCGACCGGACCGGCTACAGCGCCGAGGAGATCACGGTCGGCTACATCGACAAGCTCGACCCGTTCGGCGAGGAATCCGCCAACGGCGGCGGCGCCCGCCCTGCCGACGGCACCACGTGAGGTCCGCCGTACTCGCCGCACCCGCCGTACTCGCCGCGCCGGCCGCCCCCGCACCGGCCGGCGCCCGCTACGACGTGGTCGTGGCGGGCGCGGGCCCTGCGGGTGCGGCCGCCGCCATCGCCCTGGTCAGGGCCGGCCGAACGGTGCTGCTCGCTGACGCCGGGCGCGGCCCGGACCCGGTCGGCGAGGCACTGCCCGCCGCCGCCCGGGTACTGCTGCGCGACCTCGGCGCGGACCGCGTCCTGGCGGAAGGCCACCTGCCCTGCCAGGCGAACCGGTCCGCCTGGGGTGGCCCCGCACTCGGATCGGTGGACAGCATCCTCGACCCGCACGGCCACGGCTGGCACCTCGACCGCAAACTGTTCGACCGTCAACTGCGGGAACAGGCAGGGGCGCAGGGCGCGGAGCTCGCCGCCGGAGCGGTGGCCCGGCCGCCGGACCGCGCGGCGGACGGCGGGTGGTCCGTGGAGCTGCGAAACGCGGCGGGCAACAGTACGGTCCGCTGCCGGTGGATCGTGGACGCCACCGGCCGACGCGCCTCCGTCGCCACCGCGTGCGGAGCGCGACGGCTGGTCCGGGACCGGCTGGTCGCGGTCCACCTCACCCTCGGACCCGCTCCGGCAACCGCCGACACCACCACCACCGTGGAGGCAACCCCCGACGGCTGGTGGTACACCGCCCCACTGCCCGACCGCCGCCGCCTGCTGGCCTGGTACACCGACGCCGACCTGCCCGCCGCCCGGACCGATCTGCCGACCGGCCTGACCGCCACCCGGCACATCGACTCCCTGGCCGCCCGGCACCCGTGGCCCCCCGGTGCGGCAGCCCGCCGCGCCCCCGCGCACACCGCCCGCCTCGACACCGTCCACGGTGACGGCTGGACAGCCGCCGGCGACGCCGCCGTCGCCTTCGACCCGCTGTCCTCGCAGGGCATCCTCACCGCCCTGTTCACCGGCCTGAGCGCCGGTCAGGCCGTCCACGCCCACCTCGGCGGCGACCCGCACGCCCTGGCCGGCTACGCGCACACCGTCGCCGCCGTCCGCACCACCTACCTGCGCAACCACCGCACCCACTACGCCGCCGAACAGCGCTGGCCCGAGCGGCCGTTCTGGCACCGCCGGCACAACCCGACCCACGAGGAGACCCCGTGACCACCGCACCCATGCCCGACACCGTCAGCGCCACCGCCGACCGGCACGGACACCGCTTCCTGCTGATCGGCAAGAAGACGATCTTCAGCTACCACCTGGGGCTGTACTACGTCCCGATCCACGCCTTCCAGATGATCACCAGGTTCGGGCTGCCCGACGGCCTGCGCGACACGTACCTGGCCGACCTGGCCGCCCACGAGGACCAGCAGGTCTACTACTCGCTGTTCACCGAGGGCCACTGGCCCCTCCAGGACATCGTCGACGGCAAGCGGACCTCGCTGCCGGTCGAACTCGAACGCGTCACCGTCGACGCCCAGGGCAACCGGACCTTCACCCCGATCCTCGATGCCGTCGACGTGACCTGCCGCAAGGAGGACGTCGTCCACTACCGGCCGCTCGACCCCGAGGCCGGCTACCCCGACTTCGTGACCGCCCTGTCCTTCGGCCAAGGCGACGAGGTACACCTCACCCACCGTCTGGCAGGCGCCCCGAACTGGGACGAGGTCATCACCACCGTCAACCCCCAGGGCTTCCAGCCCGGCGACCTCACCCCCGCGGCGACCGTCACCACCACGGTCAAGGACCCCCACGGAGCCGCCCCGAAGAGCCCGCTGACCACCGGCACCCGCTACGAGGGGAAGATCGGCGACCGCACGGTCGCCTTCACCGCCGGACGCCAGGGCTGGTGGAACAACACCTCCCTCAACAAGAAGTAACCCCACGGCACCGCCCGCAGGAGCCTCACCGGCTCCTGCGGGACCCGGCCGGCGCCACGCCGCTCCGCGCCGCCTCGAACCACCGGCGGATTCGGGCGCCGGGTGCCCCGGTCCCGCCCGAGTGTTTTTCATCGACCACGAACGGATGGAGTCCACCATGACCACGTGTCACCCCGCTGTCTGGACCCGCACGCACGCTGTGGCAGCCGCCTCGGCGGCGGCCCTGGTTCTTCTTGCGCCCGCAGCCGCGCACGCCGACTCACACGAGCGGACGGTCGGCCAGCACCGTCAGGGGCTGCGCTTCGTCTGCAACACCGTCAGCGCAACGTTCCCGGAGGGCCGGGCCGTCGGTTCCGGCAACTGCACCTCGCCCGTCGGCAATGGCCCCATCTATGACAGCTTCGTCCTCGCGGACAGAAGCGGCGAGATGGCGGTGTTCTGTTCCAACGTGCTCGTTCCCTCGGGGCAATCGGATGCCCCGGCCCGCATTGTCGGCTACCAGTGCGTCCCCATCGATGAGTGACAGGCTCGCAGGGCGCCGGGAGCGGGACTGACTGTCGCGACGCTCGGTGGCGCTTCCGTGCAGATTTCGGGCGGTCAGGGGCGGGGCGGTTGCTGCGGCGTCCTGTGCGAGGCCGCGGTTGGCGGGGCCCGTGTCGCCGACTGGCCCGGGCGCGGAGGGAGCTGTGCGGCGGCGGAGCGGCTGCGTTCGGACGGCGCGGGGCGTGTCGTGACGGGTGCTGCCGGAGCGCGTCCGGGCCCGGCCTGTATGTGTCGTTTGAGCCCGAAGGGTCGGGCGCCCGCGTGAGCGGGGTTCTTGGAGAGGAAGACGCAGATGCCGAACGGACTCGACCTGTGGAGTCAGAACAACCAGCTGGGGGGCAACTTCTCGGTGGAGACACCGGACGGGCACGGACGCGTGACGCTGGAGTCGCCGTTCAAGGCCTATGGTGCCACCAACCTTTCGGCGTACGACGCCGAGCTCTACGCGGGTCAGGACCAGTCCGGTGAGCCGCTTGAGACCGTCGGCCGCGGGCAGACCGCGCTCTTCCCGCGAGGGCAGAACATCGGATCGGTCAACTTCGTGCAGGACTGAGCGCCCCGGCCTGTGTCCGCCGGCTCTGCCGGGCCGGTGCGGCCGAGCGACTCGGCGGGCAGCGGGCAGCGGGCGGCGGGAAGTGGGCTGGCCGGCCATGCGGCCCGCGGTCCTTGACATCATCCCCCGGGCCCGGCTCCACCGGTCCCGGGGGATGATGTCATGTCATCGTGGCCGTCGCCGCGGAGAGTCGGGGCACCGGGCGGGAGTCGGTAGGCGGTTACGTCAACGGCGTTCGGGCGGGCGCCGCCCGAATCACCCTCGCTCTTTGTCGCCCGCGACGAACCGGCCGACCCTCCGGCGTGCACCCGCGTCCGTACTGTCGCCGGATCATCGGGCACCGGAGTGTGGCGCGGGGTGGCGTGGACGCGCCGCCCGGCGGCCTTCAATCCGCTGTCGGCCGATTGAAGTCCGAATGGGCCACGGGTTCCACCCGGGGGTGGGGATTCGGGGGCGATTGGCGGAGCATCGTCCGGAGTCGCATCTTTCGTGCACGCACTCTTGGGGTGGGTCCGACGGGCCCGACACATTCCAGTACTCAGGAGTACACACGATGCCTTTCCTGACGCCGACGGCCCGTATATCCGGATCGAAGACCGGAGCATTGTTGATGTCCGCCGGCTTCTCCTCTCCCGCCCGGTGCTCCCGCATGGCGGGCGTGGGACTGACTTGCGGCGCCGTCCTTATGGGCCTGTCCGCACCGCCTGCGCATGCCGCAGGCGGCCAGGGCTTCGGCCCGGGCGGGCAGTCCTTCACCGTCCCCGCCGGTGTCACCCGGATCGTCGTCGACCTCTGGGCCGGCGGCGCCGGAGGTGGCGGCGGTGGCGGCGGGAGCGCAGGAGGGGGCGGGGGCGGCGGAGGCGGCTCGCTGCTCAGCGGTGGCGGCGGCGGCGGGGGCGGGGGAGGGGGCGGCGCCGGGGGCAACGGTGGTGGCTCGGGAGGCGGGGGGCCCTATGTGCGGTGCCGTCTGGCGGTGAAGCCGGGCGAGAAGCTGACGGTCCAGGTCGGCAAGGGCGGCAAGGGCGGAAGCGGCGGCAGCGCCGGGAAGGGCGCGAATGGCGGGGCGGCAGGGTCGAGCCTCGGCACCTCGGGGGACGACGGCGGCAAGGGAAGGACCGGGGGCGCCGGCACGGCGGGAACGAACGGCGTCGAGACGGTGGTCAAGCGCGGGGGCGCCAAGATCGCCGTCGCGACGGCCGGCGTCGGGAACATCATCACCTCCAGCTGGGCGACCACCACCAACGCAGGCCACGCCGGGAACCCGGGCAGCGGCGGCCGGCACGGGACCGGCAACACGAAGGTCAGCGGCGCCGGAAAAGGCGGAGCGGGCGGTGCCGGGGGCAAGATCGGCCGGACGATGCCCACCGGACGGACGCTCGGACTGTTCGGATGCCTGGGGGCGTCATCGGAGCAGCTGGCTGCGGCCCTCGGTCCCATCAACTCGGGGAGCAATGCCGCTGCGGGATCCCAGGGAAAGTTCGGCGCGGACAAGGATGACCTCGGCGGCGGTTCCGGTGGGGCCGGTGGGGCGGGCGGGTTCGGCGGGGGCGGCGGAGCCACGGCCGTGACCCCGGCCAAGGGCGCGA
This sequence comes from Kitasatospora sp. NPDC097691, assembly GCF_040302665.1. Taxonomy (NCBI): domain Bacteria; kingdom Bacillati; phylum Actinomycetota; class Actinomycetes; order Kitasatosporales; family Streptomycetaceae; genus Kitasatospora; species Kitasatospora sp. NPDC097691. Next base: position 27,000 of record NZ_JBEORY010000030.1, read on the forward strand.
GCGTCACACCCCCGGCCGGGACGGGCAACGGCGGCGCCGGAGGAAACGGCGGTGCCGGCGGCGCGGGAGGCCCGGGCGGCCGCGGAGGCGGCAGCATCACCAACAGCGGCAGCAACGCCGGTACACCCGGGGCCGCATCCCGCCAGGCCGCGGCGGGCGCCAACGGCTCCGCCGGCGGACCCGGCTATGCGTACATCAGCTGGTGATCCCACCCGGGACGCACGTCCATCGCGGCGATCACCGAACCGGTGGTGAAGTGGTCGCGCGGTGGCCCTGCCCGGCGGACGGCGACTGGCGGCGGTGTTCGCCGTGGCAACCGGTCCTGCTGCCGATGGTGCCGCCCGGCGCTGGCGAAGGGGTCACGTCGGCGACTCCGTACCGGCTGTGACGGGCAGTGGTACGGGAATCTGGCCGGTTCGGGGTCGGGCGTGTACGGCGCTTATCCGCTACGGCCGGATACCGCTGATCCGCACTCGGAGCCGGCGGTGCTTGCATAGCCTCTGCCCATGGAATGGTCACCGTTTGCGAGCACTGCCCTCGGCGCTGTCATCGGCGTCACGTCCACGCTCATCGCGGACCGGGTCAGGTGGCGGCGTGACCACCAGGACCGGCACCAGGACGCCAGGCGGGTGCTGTACGCGGAGTACCTCGCAGCGCTGTCGAGGACCTGGAACGAGATCCGCCAGGCCGCACGGAACGCCACGGCGCCCGCGGACGAGCGTGCTCGGGCCGCGGCGGAAGCGTTCAAGGCCGGGGGCGCCTACGAACTCCGGTACCAGGTGTCGATCACCGCGTCGGACGGCGTCGAACAGTCCTCCGTCGCAGCCTTCAGAGCACTGCGGGACCTGCGTGACCTGGTCGAGTCCGGCGTCGCGTACACCGAGCCGGAGTATCGGGAGGCCCGCCGGCACTGGGACCGGCTCTTCGGCGAGCTACGGCTGCGAATCCGCGCCGACCTCAACGGACCCTGAGCGCAGCAGGCCGGCGCCGCCCGCGTGCCCGGCGCCCGCGGTGCCGGCCGGGATCATGGGCAGCGGCGGGGAGGACTGCGAGTGCCGCTCCCGCTCCCGCGCCCGGCTGTGGCCGTTCGTCCGGGGCTTCTCGTCGGTGCTACCGGTGGGCCGCTTCCAGTACCTGTGTGACGAGGGAGACATCGGCCTTGGGGATCACGATCACGTGCTGCTCGTCGCCCGCCGCCAGGTCGAGGCGGGCCATCTTCGGGTGCGGTGTCTTCTGCTCCGACGGCGACAGCCGGAACGGACCCCGGAGGACGACGTTCTCGCGGGTGCGCTGGTTGCGCCAGGTCACCGTGTCGGCCGTGAGGTAGAGGTGGCCGGCCGCCGCGTGGGGAATGGTGCGTCCCTTGCCGATCGACAGCATCTTGACCGTGCCCAGCGTCGGGCTTGAGCAGAACACCTGCAAGGTGGTGCCTGCCCGGAGATCGGCCAGGTCCTTCTCGGTGCTCAGCCGCCGGATGCCGAACATCGAGAGAAGGGTGTCGGAGAGGGTTCTGGTTCCCGCGGCGCGGCGGATTTCGGTCGTCATGGCGCAGATCCTCTCAGGGACTGCCGGAAGGCTTGTGACCAGGGTGGTTCCCGAGATGCGGTGGAGCCGGCTGCGGGCTGCGAATCGCCCCCCGCCGGACAGCGTTGACCGGAACAAAGAACAGCCGTAGGACGGTGTCCGTGTTCGAGTGACGGGCAGCGTGTTGTGCCCGATCAGGCAGTACGGTCTGCCTTCAGGTCTCTGGTAGTGCCCTTTGCCGATCTGTTATTCAGGAGAATGTCCGTTTGCCGTGCGAGAGGGAGACCATGCACGCCCAGCACAGCACAACAACCAATGACGCCGAGAAAAGCCGTTCACCGGCCGGCAAGTCTGCACACCGGGCCGAATCTTCTCTCCTGGCCCTCCAGCGCAGTGTCGGCAACGCGGCGGTCGTCCAGATGCTCCACCGAGCCGGACCGCCAGGGGCCCAGGGGCGGCACCGGCAGGGCGACGACCACGGCCGCCGGCGGACCGAACAGGCCGTTCAGCGCTCCACCGTCCAGGAGGTCCTGCGCGCCCCGGGGCGTCCACTCGACCATGACACGCGCACCGAGATGGAAAGCCGGCTCGGCGCGGACTTCTCGGACGTCCGAATCCACACGGACGCGGCTGCGCAAGCCTCAGCAGCCGAAGTGGGCGCCCGCGCCTACACCTCCGGCCACCATGTCGTCATCGGTGACGGCGGAGGCGACAAGCACACCCTCGCTCACGAGCTCACCCACGTCATCCAGCAGCGCCGGGGCCCCGTCGCCGGAACCGACAACGGTACGGGGTTGAAGGTCTCCGATCCGTCCGACCGTTTCGAACGCGAAGCCGAAGCCAACGCCACCCGCGTCATGCAGCGGTCGGTCCTCCAGCCGGCGCGGACCGGGGGCGGAGCCGGCGGCGGCGCCCGCACCGGCGTACCGGTGCAGCGCGCGTCGGAGGAGGAGGACCGTCAGGCCGCCGAGGACCTCGCGAGCGCGGCACGCGAGCGCACCGAGCCTTGGGAGCGTGCGGAGTTCGAGCCCCACGACATGGAGATCGGCGCGGAGAAGACCGGTGTCCACATCGCCGGAGTCCAGGCGCCCACGGACGAGGTGATGGCGGACGGCGCCGCGTGGTCGGCCGTCGAGCTGGAGGAGAAGAAGAAGCTCCTGGGCGAGGCGATGGACACCGCGTTCCTCGAATGGAGTCGGCGGTACGACCCCGAGCACGTGTATATCTTCACCGCGCCGGAGTACTACTTCAGCGGCCAGGGCACCCACTTCCTGAGCGCGGACCAGGCGGCCGACGTGGACGAGTGGCTCGCCGGTCGCCTGGCGAGGCTGCCCAGCAACTACCTGGTGGTGCCGGGAACCATCGGCCGTCGGCGCGACCTCGACGAGCCCGAATCGAGCCGGGCGCGCACCGACCAGCGGGAGGGCCGGGAGCAGCTCCGGAACGAGGCGGAGGACGACGACAACTACTACGCCCTGGACATGGCAGAGGAGTTGCAGGACATCTGGGACCAGGGGCCTGCACTCGACGAGTCGGGCAACGTGACCGTGTTCGACAACTACGCACGTGTCTTCCAGGGCGGCCAGGATCCCAAGACCTATACGAAGCGTTTCGAGGCGCCGAGCCAGGGAGGCGCTCCGGACCGTTCGAAGGAGGAGATGAAGCAGGGATTCTTCGCCATCGGGAAGGAGAAATTCGAGACCACGGTGAAGGGCGTTCAGGTCCGGCTCGAAATATGCTCGGACAACGCTGCGGCGAGCCTGTGGACCGAACCGTACGAGGGTGTCCACATCCTGGTGGCGGCGAACTTCGGCAACGCGGGGGAAAGTCAGGCCGACATGCACGGGGACACCTTCGTCGTGGCCGACTCGGGAAAGGCCGAGCTGTTCGAGTCCGACAAGCCGCTTCCGCAGGCCAAGAACATCAAGGACGCCCGGTACAGCGCCGCCGAGCATCGGAAGATGACGAACAAGAGCGCGGAGGCGACCAGCAGGAAGGGCCCGGTTTCGCTGAACTTCTACCGCACGGCGACCCGGAAGCCCACCGCCCAGTAGCCGCCGCAGCCAAGGCGGTTCGGGTCGGGGCGCGTTGCTCGCCGGTGGCCTCGATCGCCGGTGGCCTCGATCGCGCCGACCCGGACGCTTGGCGACGGCGCTGCTCAGCGTGCGGGCTCGGGCTGTTCGGGGCGGGCGTCGAACGCGGCGCGGGCGCTGTGGATCAGGGCGGCGTGGTCGACGGCCCAGTCGGCGACGGCGGTGGTCAGCCGGCCGACCGAGTGCCCCAACCCGGTGAGGGAGTACTCGACTCGCGGGGGGACGGTCGGGTAGACGGTCCGCTCGACCAGGCCGTCGCGTTCCAGGGACCGCAGGGTCTGGGTGAGCATCTTCTGTGTCACCCCGTCGAGCTGGCGCCGCAGTCGGCCGAACCGCAGCGGCCCGTCCGAGCGGCGCAGCGCGGCGAGGACGTACAGGGACCACTTGTTGGCCAGCACTTCCACGACGGTGCGCGAGGGGCAGTCGCGGCGGTACGTCGCGAGGAGGTCGGCGGGGTCGCGACGCGAGACGGTATCCATGAGGTACCTGAATACCATTCAGGTACCTACTTCACAAGAGATACCGCCGGTGGCCAGGATGAACACGCCGCGAGGCGCCGGGAGCGGCCCGGTGCCCGCCGCCACCGACCTCAGGAGGTCCCCATGGACAGCGGTATGCGTACGGTCGTGGTCAGCGAGTACGGCGGCCCGCAGGTACTGCAGCCGGCCCGGCTGCCGGTGCCGGAGCCGGCCGCCGGCGAGGTCCTGGTCCGGATCGAGTACGCCGGCGTCAACCCGGCCGACTGGCGGATCCGCTCGGGAGAGGTACGCCGGTTCGGGACACCGCCGTTCACGATCGGCCTCGACCTCGCCGGCACCGTCGAGGCGGTCGGCCCCGGCGCCGACCGGTTCCGTCCCGGCGACCGGGTGTTCGGGGTGACGATGCCGCCCCGCGGCTCCTACGCCGGGTACGCGGCCGTCCCCGAGTCCCAGCTGGCCGCCGCTCCTCGACTCGGCGGCCTGCGCCACGCCGCGGCCCTCCCGGTGGCCGGCCTGACGGCCTGGCAGGCGCTGGAGCGGGCCCGGACGGTGCGTGAGGGCGCCCGGGTGCTGATCCACGGCGCGGCGGGCGGCGTCGGCCACCTGGCGGTCCAGCTGGCCAAGGCGCGCGGTGCCCACGTCACCGCCACCGCCCGCGCCGCCAACCACGCGTTCCTGCGCGCACTCGGTGCGGACGAGATCCTGGACTACACCACGGCCGACGTCGCCGCCGCGCTCGCCGCCGCCGACCGGCAGGTGGACGCCGTGATCGACCCGATCAGCGGCGGCCTCGGCCTGCGGTCACTGGAAACGCTCCGGCCCGGCGGCGTCCTGGTCGACGTGCGCGGCACCGGCCCTGACCGCACCGCCCTGCGCGCCCGCGCCGCCCACATCGGCCGCGAACTGGTCGAGTTGGCCTTCACCCCGTCTGCCCCGGACCTGGCCGCCCTCGCCTCACTCGTCGACCGGGGCCTGCTCCGGGCATCCGTGGCCCGCACCCTCCCCCTGGAGCAGGCCGCCGAGGCCCACCGCGCCGGCGAATCGGGCCGCAACCGCGGGAAGATCGTCCTGTCCGTCGGCCCCGGTACGGCGGGCGCCTGACGGCCGGGCCGACGCGGACACCTTGGCGGCCCGCGTGGCGGCGGGTCAGGCGTAGTCGGCGGTGGGCTGGGAAAGGCCGGGGCCACCGGCGTGCGGGGTCTGGACGTAGCCCTCCGGCGGCTTGGGAAGGGCCTGCAGGCAGGATGCGGAGCAGGCGTTGACCAGAAGCGGCAGGACGTCGGTGGCGACTCGCAGGGAGATCCACGCCTGGTGGATCTCGGCCCCTTCCAGCGATCGGTCACACACGCTGCAACCACGAACTGCCGTGGTACCCCAGTGCCCTGGGTCGACGTCGTCGAGGCCGAGATCCGTGGTCACCACGCGGGCGGGCTGGAGCGGGGGGAACGGTGGGCGGAGCTTCTCGTTGCCGTACAGTGCGCGCGTGCTCACGGTGCTGCGCTTCAGACTCGCGCATCGCGTCAGCTCGTACGGGAACCAGTGCAGCCGGTAGGACGTGTACGGGGTGAACTCCTGCAGGCTTTCCATGGCGCCGATCTCCGGAGGGATCCGAACCAGGTTGCTGCCGTAGAGGGTGAACTCCTTGACGGCGGTGAGCTTGGCGATGCTGGGAGGCAGGGTGACGATCTGGCGCCGCTCTTCGAGGCTCATCTCCGCCAGCGGTCGGAACACCTCCCGTCCGTCCGCGGCAGCTTCCTCGATCAGCGCAAGGAGGTGCTGCCAGGCCTGCGACGACGTGTCCTGCCGCTCATGGTGGAAGCGCACCCGCCGTCGGTTGCTCACCCGGCCCTGGTCGAAACAGGTGCACACGCCCCGGTAGGAGGCGCTGCCGCCCGGGGCCGGGTTCGACGTGTCGTTCCACCCGGTGGTGTGGTGGCCCGGCTCTGCTTCATTCGTCATGGCACACACGATACGAAGTCGCAGGCGAGCCGCATAGGTTGGGGTTACGGCTCCCGGGGCCGCGGCGGACGAGCGGGTGCGGACCACCGGTGCGGCTGTCCGGCGCGTCCTGGGTGAACAGGGCGATGGGGGCGGTCATGGGCGGGGCCTCGGAGGTGGTGCGGGCCGGGTGGTCGGGTGTCGGCGTGGTGGCAGGGGCACGAAGCCGCTGGTGCGGGCGGCGTAGTCGGCCCATCCGGGGCGCTCCGCGCCGAGTTGGCGTTCCAGCATCGGTTTGCCGCTGCCGAAGGCGAGCAGCCAGGTCATCAGGAGTGGGCTGAGGACGAAGGCCCAGCCGACGGGGGTGTCGGCGGCGAGCAGGAACAGGCCCCACCAGACGCAGGCGTCGCCGAAGTAGTTGGGGTGGCGGGTGTAGCGCCACAGACCGCGGTCCATGATCCGGCCGTGGTTGGCGGGGGCGGCCTTGAAGCGGGTGAGCTGCCAGTCCCCGACCGCCTCGAAGAAGAGGCCGAACGTCCACAGCGCGGTGCTCGCCCAGGCGAGCGTGCCGAGCGGGCGGGGAACGTACTGGGCGGCTTGGACGGGCAGGGAGACGAACCAGACGAGGGCGGCCTGGAGGAGGTAGACCATCCGCAGGGCGTACCGGGTGCGGGCGGGGCCTTCGGGTGCGCGGGAGAGCATCCGGGCGTAGCGAGGGTCCTCGGGGGCACCGCGGGCGCGCCACCAGATGTGCCCGGACAGCCGCAGGCCCCAGACGGTGACGAGGACGGTGGCCAGCAGTCGGCGCCCGGGGGCCCCGTGGCCGTCCGAGAGTGCGTAGCCGCTCAGCGCCACAGCGGTGAACGCGAGGCCCCAGGCGACGTCCACGCCGCGGTGGCGCCCGGTGCGCACGCCGACCGCGAACGCGGCGAGGAGGACGGCGAGGGCGACGGCGGCGGTGACGGCGAGGTTGAGTGCGAAGGCGGCGGCGTTCACGGGATGTCCTCGTACGAGTGGGTGGGCCGGACGGTGGGCACGGTCATCGGGGCGTCGGGTGAGGATCCGCTCCACGCCGCTGCGCCCGCAGGTGGTCGGGGGGTGTACGGCCGGGGGCCGTGCCGGTCAGGGCCGCCGCGTCCGTGCCGGCGCCTCGTCGCGGGTGAGGAGGATCTGGTGGACGTCGAGGTAGCCGGTGCGGAACCCGGCCTCGGAGTGGGCGAGGTAGAGCTCCCACATGCGCCGGAAGACCTCGTCGAAGCCGAGGGCCGCGACCTGCGGCGACCGTTCGGTGAAGCGTTCGCGCCACAGGCGCAGGGTCTCGGCGTAGTGCGGCCCGTAGGCGTCGGCGCGGGTCATCCGCAGCCGGGTGTGGCGGGCGGTGCTCTCCTCGATCGCCCGCAGGGACGGGATGAGGCCGCCGGGGAAGACGTACTTGAGGATCCACGTGTAGGTGCGGCTGCTCGCGAGCATCCGGTCGTGGGGCATGGTGATCGCCTGCAGTGCGACCCGTCCGCCTGGCGCCAGGACCCGGTCGAGGGCGTGGAAGTACTCCGGCCAGAAGGGGCGCCCCACGGCCTCGATCATCTCGACGCTCACCACGGCGTCGTACTCGCCTTCGGCGGCTCGGTAGTCGCACAGCCGGACCTCGGCCCGGTGGGCCTGGCCGGCGTCGGCGATCCGGCGCCGGGCGAGGGCGAGCTGTTCCTCGGAGAGGGTCAGGCTGACGACCCGGGCGCCGCGGGCGGCGGCGCGCAGGGCGAGTTCGCCCCAGCCGGTGCCGATCTCCAGCAGCCGGACGCCGGGGCCGACGCGGGCCAGGTCGAGCAGCCGGTCGATCTTGCGGTGCTGGGCGGCGGGCAGGCCCTCCCGGGTCGCGACCGGTCCATGGCCGGGGCCGGTGGGGAAGAGCGCCGAGGAGTAGGTCATCGTCGGGTCGAGGAACAGGGCGAACAGGTCGTTCGAGAGGTCGTAGTGCCGGTGGATGTTGCGCCGCGCGTTCGCCGCGGTGGACAGTTCCTCGTCCGGCGGGCGCCGGACGTAGAGTCGGCGCAGCCAGTGTGTGCCGCTGGGCACCAGGGTCTCGGGGGCGGTGGCGAGTTCGGTGAGGAGCGCGACGAGATCGGGGCTGTCCCAGTCGCCGGCCTGGTACGCCTCGCCGAAGCCGATCAGGCCGCCCTCGCCGACCCGGTGGAGGAAGGCCTGCGGGCGGTGCAGGCGCAGGACCGGTGCGTCGGGCGGGGCGGGCTGCAGGGTACGGCCGCCGGGGAGTTCGATGCGCAGGCCGCGCCGCGAGGCCACCCGGCGCAGCAGGCGTGCGGCGACGGCCGCGCGCAGCGGGGCGTTCGGCACCCGGGCGACGTCCGGCCAACGCGCGGGGTCGACGGGGAGGGCCGGCGGCGCTGCCGGGGGGACCGTGGTCGTCATGGGGTGGGCACCTCTTCCGTGGGCGTGGGGTTCTCGGCGGGCCGGGACGGACCGGTGGTCGGACGGGGGTGGACGGGCAGTCCGCTGAGCCACAGACGGGCGCCCTGGTAGCGGATGTGCAGGCTGACGGCCCAGGTGGCGAACGGGTGGGTGGCCGCGGCGCGCAGCAGGGCGGCGGGGCCGGCCGGCCGCGCGGTGCCCCGGACGGTGGCGGTGAAGGCGCGCCCGCCCCGGCGTTCCAGGTGGATGGTCAGGTGGAGCCGCTGCCCGGGTTCGGGCAGCACCATCCGGTAGCGGCCGTCGACGGGGAAGAAGGGCGAGACGTAGAAGTCCTTGACGCTCTCGCCGCGGCCTTCGGGGTCGGGGGGCAGCAGGTAGCGGTGCCGGCCGCCGTAGGTGTTGTGGACCTCGGCGACCGTGCACAGCGGGCTGCCTGCCTCGTCGCGGCACCAGTACACGGTCAGCGGGTTGAACACGTGGCCGAGCGAGCGGGCCTGGGTCAGCATCAGCACCTGGCCCGGGCCGAGCCGTACGCCGTGGCGGGCGAGGTAGCGCTGCAGGTCCTGGCGGATCGTCGGTGCCCCGCCGGTCGGGTCGAGGGTGTGGTCGTGCGGCCGGAACCGGGCCAGCGGCCGCAACGGCCTTGGAACGGGCGGGAGTCGGTCGAGGTCGACCAGCCACAGGTAGCCGCGGTGCCGGAACGACCGTCGCCGGGGTGTGGTGCGTACGTGCGTCGTGACGGTGTCGTAGAGGACCGCGCCCCACGGTCCGGGCAGGGTGGTCACGGCACGCTCACCCCGAGCAGGGCGTGGGCGGCCTCGACGCCGGAGCGGCAGCCGTCCTCGTGGAACCCCCAGCCGTGGTAGGCACCGGCGAACGCGGTGCGGGCGGTGGTGAGTTCGGGCAGCCGGCGCTGGGCGGCGACCGTGGCTGCGGTGTAGACCGGGTGCTCGTAGACGGTGCGGGAGAGCACCAGCTGTTCCGGGACCGGGTTGCCGCGGTCCTCGTTGAGGGTGACCAGGTAGTCGTCGGCGGTGTCCAGGTGCAGCAGCCGGTTGAGGTGGTAGCTGACCCGGACCCGGTCGGAGGGGGCGGTGCAGTGGGGCATCCGGTAGTTCCACGATCCGCGCGCCGCCCGCGCGGAGGGCAGCACCGTCGGGTCGCGGTGCAGCACCGTCGGATTGCGCGAGTAGGTGAAGGCGCCGAGGACCTCGAGCTCGGCGTCGGTCGGGTCGACGAGCAGGCGCAGGGCCTGGTCGGCGTGGGTGGCGACCACCATCGCGTCGGCCTCGGTACGGCGTCCGTCCCCGGAGACCACGGTGACGCCGTCCGGGTGCCGGCGCACCGCACGGACGGGGGTGGACCGGTGGACGACGGTGAGCCGCTCGGCGATCTTGTCGACGTAGGTGCGGGAGCCTCCGACGACGGTGCGCCAGGTGGGTGAGCCGGTCACGGAGAGCAGGCCGTGGTTGTCGAGGAACGCGAAGAGGTAGCGGGCCGGGTAGTCGCCCGCCAGGTCGGGGGCGCAGGACCACACGGCGGAGACCACCGGGGTCATGAAGTGGCTCACGAAGTACGGCGAGAAGCGCTCGGCGGTGAGGAAGTCCCGCAGGCTCGGGTCGCCCGCTCCGGGGTCGGCGAGCAGGCGGCGCGCCCGCCGGTGGAAGCGCGGCACCTCGGCGAGCATCCGCAGGTACCGGCCGCGCGCCAGGGCGTCGGGCCCGGCAAGCAGGCCGGCCGGTCCCCGTGCGCCCGCGTACTCCAGACCGCAGCCGTCACAGCGGACGGACATGCTCATCTCGCTGTCCCGGGTGCGGACGCCGAGCTCCCGGAACAGCCGTACCAGGTGGGGATAGGTCCGCTCGTTGTGCACCAGGAACCCCGTGTCCAACGCCAGTGTCCGCCCGTCCCGAGCGGTCGCGTGCTGGGTGTGGGCGTGGCCGCCGAGCCGTCCGTCGGCCTCGAACAGCTCCACCTCCACGCCGGAGCGCGACAGCGTGTACGCCGCGGTGAGTCCCGCCACGCCGGAGCCCACGACGGCCACCCTGCGCGGACCTGCGCCGCCGGCAGCCGCGGCCACGGACCGGTCGGTGACGACGGCCGGGGTGGTCGTGAGGGCCGGGTCGGTGGAGATGGCCGGGTCGGTGGAGACGGTGTCGAACATGGTCACGAGAGCCCTCCCGAGGGGCCGCGGCGCGGCCGCAATGTCGTTGCACCCAACCTTCGGAACCGGCTCGGGCATGGATTGGCCCCGCTTCCGGTGTGAGGAACTCGGTGTGAACGGACTCGGTGAGAACGGTGCGCGGTGACCCCGATGTTCAGCCCGTGACCGCCCGTTCCAGGAGGTCGACGGCGGCTGCGAGGGTGCGGGGAGTGGCAGTACCCGCCGGCGGCCGGGCGCGGGCCCAGCCGGGACCGGCGCACACGACCAGCGCCCGGCTGCGGGAGCCCTGCGGACCCCACGTGCTTCGGCACACCCGGCGCGCCAGCTCGCGGTCCGCGGTGTCCCGGCCCTGGGACCAGATCATCACCGCACCCGGGCCGATCCGGTGGACGGCGTCGAGCAGCGCCCGCGGCGGGACGGCCGCGCCCAGCATCCGGAAGGGAAGGGCGCGCTCCGTGAGCGCGGCGGCCGTGGCCTCCAGCGGAAGGGTGTGCTGCTCGGCGGGCGTCGCCACCAGGAGAACGGGCCGGACGGGCCGGGTGGCGAGGGCCTTCACCGCCACGCCGCGCAGGGCGCTGGAGACGTGCCACGACAACAGGTGCTCGACCTCCACGTACTGCTCGCCGTCGGCCGCCCACTTGCGGCCCGCTGCCCGCAGGGCGGGCATCATGACCTCCGTCCATGCGTCGATCACCCCGAGTGCCCCGACCGCTTCGCGCAGGATCCTGTCGACCTCCGGCGCATCGAGGCGTACCGCCGCCCGGGCCAGGCCCCGGCACTCGGGGCGTACCGTGCCCACCCGCAGGGCACGGCTTCCGCCCGGTCCGCGACCGGCGAGGACGCCGCCCGGCTCTGCCGTTCCAGGCTCCGGACCGGCGGCGGACCGGCTGCTGTCACGGCTTGCGGCGCGGCGCCCGGCCAGCGCGGCCCGGGCGGCTTCGGCCGGCGGTACCCCGCGGGCCGTCAGGCGGCACATGGCCTCCAGGACGGCGATGTCCCCGCGGCTCCAGCGGCGATGGTGCCCGGCCTCACGGTCGGCCGGGCCGATGCCGTAACGGCGTTCCCAGGAGCGGACCGTCATGGGTGACACGCCCAGGCGCCGGGCCACGCCTCCGGTCGGCAGGCCCACGTCCTCCATGGGGTCCTTCGCTCCCGGTGGGCCGCCGCCGCGCGGTCCGGCATCGAGAGTCATGGCTTCCTCCCGCGTTCGGTGTGGCCCGGGCTCATGCGCAGGAGGGTTCGACCCGGGCCAGGAGCGGCACGAGCCGACCTGACGTGAACTCACGACCGCGCTCCGGGTCGTGACCGCGTTCCGGCTCACGACCGCGTTCCGGCTCCGTCCCGGTCCCTCCGGCGTTGCCGGTGGAACGATGCCTCCATGGTCGCCCTCCCGGCGCCTTCCGCCCAGTCGCAGCGTTTTCGCACCGTCGCGCGAGACCCCCGGCCGTACGTACCGGTTCGGTGCTCACCAGCCTGAGGTATCCGGGCCGCCCTTGAACGCAATGCCGTTGCCCCAGACAGGCGGTGGGAGGCGAGGACGTCCGCAATGGCCAACCGGCGGCGACTGTGAAAATCGCTGGCCGATCACCGGAGCACGGTGATAGATATCCGGCGTGGAAAAGAATCTTGAGTTCCCTGACCTGCTGCGACTGATCGATGAACGGTCGAGCGCTTTCCGCGACGCGGTCGCCGCCGCGCCCAGTCTCGACGCACCGGTGCCGACCTGCCCCGGCTGGACGCTGTTCGATCTGGTGAAGCACCTGGGTGGGGGAGATCGTTTCTGGGCCGCCATCGTCGGCGCCGGGCCTGCCGACGCTCCCCCGGCCGAGGCCGCCGCTGCGCGCGCCGCTCTGGAACTGCCGCGGGAGCGTGAGGCCCTGCTGGCCTGGTTGGCCGCGTCGACGCAGGTTCTGCTGAGTGCTCTGCGCGAGGCAGGACCGGAGGGCGGCTGCTGGACGTGGTGGCCTGCGTCGCAGTCACCGCAAACCTCGGGCGGAGTCGCCCGGCACCGGGTCCAGGAGAGCGCGGTGCACACCTACGACGCGCAGCTCGCCGGGGGCGCCCCGCAGCCGCTGCCGGTCGAGGTGACACTCGACGGTGTGGAGGAGTTCCTGTTCACCGTCTGCGGAACGCCGAGTGCCTGGCCGCACAAGCCCACGGCCTTCGACTTCCACGCTGCCGAGGGCCACTCCTGGCGCCTCACGGTCGACGGCGACGGCGCCCGCTCCGCCCGCATACCCGCGCCCACTGCCGCGACCGGCGAGGACTCGGACGCAGCCGGCGCCTCCGTCCATGGCACGGCCAGTGAGTTGGTCCTCTACCTGTACGACCGTATCCAGGCCGACTCCTTGCGCGTTGACGGAGACGCAGGACTGCTCGACCTGCTCCGAGCCTGGGAGCCGGAGGAAAAGTAGGACGTAGCGGGGGTGGTCGGCCGCGCCTCGAGCCGGTAGGACGCGACTCTTCGCCGGGTTCGTCAGTCGCTGCGCCGGGCTCAAACCCGCGAGGCGGCCTGGGCGTCACCACTATCAGGTGCTACTTCCTTGATCAGGAGTTGCACCGAAGACCGTTCAGACGCCGTCCCGGACAGTCGTCACGCCGTGACGCCTACCGGGACGGCTCCTGAGTGGCCTCCAGGCGCTCGCGCCACGCACTGGTGCGGCAGGCCGGAGAGCAGAACCGAGAGTACAACCGCTTGCGGACGCTGATGATCCCGTTGCACTGCTCGCACCGGCCCGCGCCGAACACGGTGTCGCTGAAGATGACCGCGGTGCCCCTGCTGATCAGCAGGTCCCGGCGCCGGCGCCGGCGCCAGGCCCGCTTGCGGCAGTCCGGCCCGCAGAACGGCTTCCGGGCGGGCGCGTCCTTCGGAGCGCCGTCCGGCACCACGGGCAGCGCCGAATCCGTCGGGTCACGCCACCAGGGTCACAGCCCCACCGTGCAGCGGCTCGACCACGCAGGCCCAGTCGAACCATCACTGCCTCGGACCGGCCAGGTCGACCAGGACCTCCCGGGCGGCCCGCGCGCCCGAGGCGAGCGCCCCCTGCACCGAGCCCGTGGCCCGGTGGTCCCCGCACACGTAGCGCCCCGGCGCGAACCGCGTGGCGCGGCTGAGCAGGAGCGGTGCCGGCCCGGCCGGCAGCGCCTCGGCGATGCGGTACTCGGCCAGCTGCTCCCACGCCGAGGTGTCCGCCCGGAACATCGTGCCGGCCCGCGCCCGGGCCGCCCGCTCGTCCGCGCCCGTCCCCAGGACCGAGGTCGACACCAGCGCCCGCCCGTCCGGCGAGCAGCCGGGGACGACCTCCGACAGCACCACCGTGTTCAGCACCTGCCGACCCGCGTCCACGACCAGCGTCGGCTCGCGCAACGGGCTGACCGGCGCCGCGTGGTAGAAGGTCGTCACCGCCCGTGACGCCGGTACCTCCAGGCCCGGCAGCAGCCGGGCGGCCTGCGCCATCCCGGTCGCCACCACGACCGCGCGGGACGCCAGCACCGAGCCGTCCGCGAGTGCCACCCCGTCCGCCGTCACCCCCTCCACCCGCGTGCCGAGCAGCAGCCGGTCCTGCGGCAGCCGGGCCGCCAACTGCCGCGGCACGGCCCCGATGCCCTCCTGCGGCAGGCACAGACTCCCGCGGATCATGCTGCGCCACACCAGGTGGAACAACCGGCTGGAGGTCTCCAGCCCCTCCTCCAGGAACACCCCGGCCAGGAACGGGCCGAGCACCCCGTCGACGGTGCGCCGCGACACCCCGGCCCGCCGCAGCGCCCGTGCGGTGCTGGTCTCCGGCAACCGCTTGAGCAGGGCTGCGGGCAGCGCCGCCGCACCGACCCCCAGCAGCCCCAGCGCGGCCAGGTCGCGCAGCGGCAGCAGCGCGCCGGGCAGCAGGTCACCGGCCTGGCCCGGGCACCTGGTCGGATCGACCACGCGGTGCGAGCCCCGCGCGTCGGCCAGCAGGAACCCGGGCGTGAACGGGCGCAGCCCCAGCGCACGCAGCTCCAGACGGCGCCTGACCTGCGGGTAGGCGGTGTTGAACACCTGGAAGCCGCGGTCGAGCCGGAACCCCCGGACCACGTCGGTGCGCATCCGCCCGCCCACCTCCTCGGCGGTTTCCACGACCAGGACGTCCCGGCCGGCCGCCGTCAGGTCCAGTGCGCAGGCCAGACCGGCCAGGCCCGCGCCGACCACGACGACCTCGGTCACTGCACTCCGGCTCATCGCACTCCACCTTCCCGACCCGTGTCCGATCCCGGCCGGCACGCGGCCCGGTGGGCGTGCGCCGGCGAGCGCAGGCCCGCAGTCAGGCCCTGCAGCGACCCGCCGGCCGGCAGCCGTCCGTCGACGTGGTGTGTCATTGGTCTTCCTCGGTCTTCCTCCCGAGCCGCCGTACGGTCCCGATCCATTCGGAGCCCGGCGGACGAACGGATTGGACCCGGTGCGCCCGCCGCCGCGGAGCCCTTCGGTCAAGAAGGGGCCGCAGGCCTCCGGCGGGGGCTGCCCGTCACGGCGCAGGCGCCGGAAATCGAGGATCGTGCTGCCGTCGGCGGCTTCCGTGTTTCCCCGGATTTCCCTGCCGACAGGACTCGGCCTCGGTTGTCCGTGGTTCTCCGGCGGGACTCAACGGCCAGGCGTACCAAGCACCTTGCCACTCGTCATCGCCGGTCGCACACTGCTCGGTATGGGGGACTCGTCATGGCTGATCGCTGCCATCACCGGTGCGACCGCGGTCACCGCAAGCTGGACGACGGGCCGCCTGTCGGCCAGGTCGGCCCGCCAGACGGCCGAGCTCAATGCTGCCGAAGACCGGCGCGGACACACCAGACAGGCCCGTCGCGCCGCGTACCTGGAGTTCATCGCCTCCATTCACGTCACGGGAAACCTCCACGGCAACGCGATGGCACTGTTTCGCGGGGCGACCCATCCCGAGTGGCGGACCGTACTCGCCGGGATCCACAAGGACCTCCGGGGCAACTACCACGACCGGTTCCTTCCCGCACTCGACATCGTGTGCCTGGAGGGTCCCGATGATGTCGCGGAAGCCGCCACGGCCGTCCGTCCCGCTTCGACCAAGGTCTTCAAGCTCGTGGAGAACATCCTGCGAGGCCCCGGCGACCCAGCCGAGCTCCCCGCGAGCTGCGCGGACCTCTGGGACATCGTGGAAGCGTTCACCGACACCGCACGACGCGCCCTGAACACGTAGCCCCGCGCGGGCCCGCCACGAGGGCAGGCCGGGGCGAGCCGGCCTCGGGTGGGAGCCCGGTGCACTCGACACACGCTGAGCCGTCGACCACCGGCCCCGACGCGGCCGGGGTTGGGGCCGGGGCGCCGAACCCCGGTATCGAGTCCCGCTGTTCGTCCCGATCGTGCCGGTGGCGGGGAGGGGCGTGCGGTGCCGGCTGGTGCCCGGTGTGGAACGGGCCGAGGCGGTCGGGTCGTTCACGGCCGTATGCGCCTCGGCCTTCGTGGTGCGGAAGGTGCGGTGGACCCGTTGTCCACCCGGTAGGTCCGGGTTTCGCGGAAGGGCGCGAAGCGGGACGCTTTTCGGGGCCTCCTCAGGCGGTCGCCTCGAGGGTGTCGTCGAGCCAGTCGTAGATGCGGGCCTGGGTCAGGCGCATGGCGCCGGGGTGGCAGTGGGCGCCGGCGCCCTCCTCGGCGGTGAAGACCATCAGGGTCTTGGGGCAGGTGAGGTGGTCGTAGAGCTGTTCGGGCTGGCCCTGGAAGAACATGTCCTCTTCGGCGTCGCAGACGAGGGTGGGGCACTGGATCCGTTCGGCGATGCCGCCGGCGAGGCTGTAGTCGAGGTAGGAGGCGTTGAAGGCCCGCGGGGTGTCGACGCCCATGACGTACATGCCGTGGTTGATCGCCCAGCGGGCGATCGGGTCCCTGGTCATGATCTCGTCGAGGGCGGCGTCGAGTTCGGGAGCGGACTGGGCGCGCAGGAGCCGCTCGGCCTCCTCGCGGGTGCCGGGGACGTTGCGGACGGAGGTCTGGCCGAGGTCGTAGAGGCCGTCGACGGCCACCAGCGCGGCCAGGCGGTGCTCGAACGCCGCGGCCCTGGGGGCGAGGACGCCGCCCATGCTGATGCCGAGGAGCGCGATGCGGTTGTTGTCGACGTCCGGGAGGGTCTCGGCGAAGTCCACGACGGGGGTGATGACGTTCTCCCAGTCGGGGCGGAAGACCAGGCCCTCGTGGTGGCGCGGCCCGGGCATGCCGGGGCCGTCGAAGACCAGCACGGTGTAGCCGCGTTCGACGCCGGCCATCGCCCCGAAGAAGTGCAGTTCCTCGGCGGTGCCGTCGAAGCCGTTGTGCATGATCAGCGTCGGCCGCGGCGTCCCGGAGTCGTCGACGCGGTACAGGTAGCCCGGCAGGGTGGTGTCCTCGTACGGGATCTCGACGGGCTCGATGACCGGGGTGAACAGCGCGGCCGCCGCCCGGAAGCACGCCACGCTGCGGTCGTAGGCGTGGTCGTGGCGGGGGTCGCAGGGGTGGCCGTGCAGGAAGAACTCGGCCGACCGGTAGTAGTTCGACGCCCGCAGGAACCCGTCCCGGGCGCTGATCCGGTGACCGGCCGCCAGCGCCTTGTCGGCCTCGCCGGCGACGCGGTCGGCGGTGGCCATCCACTCGGTGTACCAGCTGGCGTAGTCGCCCTCGACGATCCGCTCGCCGGTCGAGACGACCTCGCCGAAGTCCGCGCCGCCGTAGGCGATGTGGCTCATCGACCGGAGGGTCTCGTACCAGAACTGGATGTTGTTCGGGAACAGCAGCTGCTTCATCACGCACTCTCCTTCGCTCACAAGCACAGATTTGTGCTTGTGAGTGGAACTGTAGACCCCGCGGGCCGCGGAAGCAAATATTTGTGCTTACGATGGGGGCATGCCTCAGAAACAAGAGTCCGAACGAGTCCGCAGGAGCCCTGAACAGGTCCGCGCGGCCGTCCACCAGGCGGTCGTCGACCTGCTCTCCGACCCGCAGGGCGAGGAGCTCAACATCCCCGCGATCGCGCAACGCGCGGGCGTCAACCACACCAGCGTCTACCGGCGTTGGGGCAGCCTCGACGCACTCCTGGCCGACACGGTCACCACCCGCCTCGAACGCAACTCACCGCTGAACGACACCGGCTCGCTGCGCGGCGACCTCCTCGCCTGGGCCCGAGCCAGCGTTGCGAGCATCCGCACGTCCGAAGGGCGCGCCCTCGTGCGCGCCGTCGTCCTGTCCATGCCGACCGGCGCCCAGGCCCCCGGCGAGCGTGCGCAGCAGTTCCAGCGCCGAATGCACTCCATCGAGCAGATCCGGCAACGTGCGGCGGCCCGCGGCGAGGACCCGCCGCCCCCGGAGCAGATCCTCGACCAGCTCGTCGCACCGTTCTACATCCGGGTCATCTTCGGCATCGACCTGCCGGCCGACGGCTACCCGGAGCTCCTCGTCGACAGGTTGCTCGGCAGCGGCGAGGGCAGCGGCAGCTGACCCGGGCGCCGGGCCTGCCGGCGCTGTCGGCTCAGCCCTCAGCCCTCAGCCCTCAGCCCTCACCCTCGGCCCCGGCACCGGGTGCACCGTCGCGCCCCCGCAGCGCGGCGCGGGCCGCCTCCGCGAGGCGGCGGGCGTCCTCCAGTGCCTCGTCCAGTGCCGGCAGCCGGGGTCGCACGTGCGGGCCGACCGCCTCGATGGCCAGCTCGGCGTCCTTCGCGGCCCGCGCCGGATCCTCGGCGAGGAGGGACTCACCCCGCAGGACGCGCAGCAGTGCCACGGCGTGGCGCCCCGACAGCGTGCTGTCGTCGTGCGGGCCGAAGACGCGTTCCTGGTGGGGCCGCAGGGCCTCGGCGAGCTTCAGGGCCCGGTCCAATTGGCCCGCCGTGGCGTAGGCGTTGACGAGGTTGCCGGCGGAGATCAGGGTGTCCGGGTGGTCCCGGCCGAGGATTCGCGACCGGAGCGGCAGGACGCGCTCCGCGATCTCGACGGCCTCGTCGTGGCGCCCGGTCCGCCGGTACGACACCGCGAGGTCGGCGAGGGCCTTGAGGGTGTCCGGATGCTCGGGGCCCTGGACCCGTATCCGGTCCATCACGACCTGCTTCCGCAGGGTGAGGGCTTCCTCGTCCTGCCCCGTCGCGGCGTACGAGGAGGCGAGGGAGGCCCGGACGGCCATGGTGTCGGGGTGGTCGGGCCCGAGGATGCGCTCGGAGACCTCCAGCACCTTCTCCTCGATCTCCATCGCGTCCGTCAGGCGCCCGGCCTGGGCGTAGCTGGAGGCGAGGCTCGCGAGTGCGATGAGCATGCGGGGGTGTTCGCCCGTGCCGAGCAGGTTCAGGAGTTCGACGACGACCCGTTCCTTCAGGGCGAGTGCTTCCTCGTACCGTCCGTTGATCTCGTAGGTGAGGGCGAGGTTGTTCCGTGAGTTGACGGTGTCGGAGTGCAGCGGGCCGAGCACCCGTTCCCTGGCGGCCAGGACGTGTTCCTTGAGCGTCACCGCGTCGCTCTCGTAGCCGACGTCCGTGTAGGAAGCGGCGACGGAGCTGAGCGCCGTGAGGGTCCTGGGGGCGTCGGGGCCGAAGAGGCGCTCGTGCTCGACCGCGACCCGCTTCCGGAGGGCGAGGGCCTCCGCGGCGCGGCCGGCCAGCGCGTAGGAGGCGGCCAGGTTGCTCTGGGAGGCGAGGGTGCGCTCGTCCTCGGGACCGAGTTCGGCCAGGTCGGCCTCGACGTCCCGCGACCAGTGCTCGACGGCCTCGGCGTGCAGTCCGGCACCGAGGAGACTCAGCCCTGCTCTGTCGCGCAGCGCGAATCCCGGGAAGAGCCGGAGGACCTCGGTCCCGACCGTGTCACGCAGGATCCCGGTGTTGGCCCGGAGGCTGGCGGCGAGGCGGTGGTCGAGGTGGTCCTCGTGCGGCCAGAGCTGGTGCATCGCGAACATCACCGCGGACTGGACCGGGGTCGGCTTCGGGGTGGTGTCCCTGGCGGCGCGGGCGGTCAGGGCGTGGATGGAGACCTCCCGGTGGGCGGCCACCGTGCCCCGCCGGGGGACGTCGACCCCGGCCGGGTAGCTGCTGATCAGGTTGTAGGTGTGCAGGACGGCGAGGGCGGTGAGCGCCTCGTCGGCGGTGACCGGCGGGGGTTCTCCCGGTTCGGCCGGCTCCGCGTCCGGCGCGCTGCCGGGTGCGGTCGAACCGGGCACCGCCGCTCCGGCGGCGCGCTGCTTCGCGAGGTACTCGGTCACCGCCCTGGTGGTCCAGAGCTCGCGTGGGTGTCCGGCCGGGTCGAGCAGGGCCGCGAGCCGGACGGCCGGGACGGCGAGGCCCTTGGGCTCGGTCTGCTGGGCGGCGTCCAGCGAGATCAGCAGCGCCGCCGTGACGGGCCGCCCGTACAGTTCGGTGTCCGCCTCGGGCGGCAGCACGGCGTCCAGGGCACGGGTGCGCTCCCGGAAGAGTTCCAGGTAGGCCCTGCAGGTGCGCTGCTGATTGACCATGTAGGCGGCGGCGTGGGCGAGGGCGAGCGGCAGCCGACCGAGCGCCTCGGCGAGCTCCTCGGCCTGCGGGTCGAGCAGGTAGGGGTAGCCGGCGGTGGTGAGGCGTTCGCGGAGGTAGGCGACGGCCTCGGCCGCGTCGTAGACGTCGACCGGGACGACGGCCCGCCCTCCGCCGGAGGCGTGGGCGCCGCGCTGGCGGGTGGTGGCGAGGACCCGGCCGTTGCCACGGCGTGACCGCCCGGGCCACCGCGGTCCGGTGGCGGTGAAGTCGGTGACGTCGTCGAGGACCACCAGCCAGCTGCGCTCCGTGCTGCTGAGCCAGTTGAGGAAGCGCTGGGCGTCCTGCGCGACGCGGTCGGGGGCGTTGGTGGCGCCCGGCAGCTGGACGGCGGCCGCGGCCTCGGCGTACGCGAGGAGGACGGAGACCGGGTCGGTGGCGGCCGCCCAGACCACCACGTCGACGCCGTCCTCCAGGGCCTGCCAGGCGTAGTGCGCGGCCAGCTGGCTCTTTCCGACCCCACCGCCCCCGGCGAGGACCTGGGAGAGCACCACGGTCTCGTTCCCGGCCCGCACGCGGTCGATCGCCTCGCGCACGGCGGTGCGCGGCTGGAAGGCGCTGGCCAGGATCGGGATGACGCCGACGGACACCGGCCATTCCGGTGGCGCGGGTGGCGGCAGGTGGACGGTGACGGTGTGGCCCTGGACCACCGGACCGTTGACCGTCGAGTTGTCGATCCGGTTGACGACGACGTTCACGTCGCCATCCGCCTCCGCGCCGTCCTGCGACCGCTTCGACGGCATCGCTTCGTTCATGATCTGATCCTCCGTCAATCATGTGACGGCGCACATCCTTGCGCGGGACACCGCCGATCGGCACGGGTTCGGCCGAACTCGCCCACCGCATCCCGCCCGCCGGGCACCCGCACGTCCGGGAACACGGCAGCCCCCGCCGGGCGCGATCGTGCTCCGGCGAGGGCCGCCACCGCGTGCGACCGGATCCTGTGCTCCGGGTCGTTGGCGAAGGCCTTGCGCTGGGCGGTGGTCCGGGTGGCGGCGCCGACCGGCGGGGAGCGTCATTTCGGGCGCGCGATATTCGGAGGCATGTGGCGGCCGTGACTCGTATCGTGTGCGCGCGACGATCGTCCGTTGGTGGGGAGAAGTGTGCGGTCCGAGGAACACGTGGCGTGGGGGCGGGACTTCCCGGTCCGGTACCTCCTGGTGCGGGAGTACTACGACGACGATGACGAGAAGGCGGGGGAGCTCTGGGGGCGGTGCGCGGAGGTCGAGGGACTGTTCATGGACCCGCCGCCGCTGCCGCGTGAGGTCCTGACGCTGCGCGGTTGCCCACGCGAGAGCGGGCTGTCCCGGGCCGTCCTCCGGTCGTCCGATCCGGTGCGGCTGCTGGGCGACGTGAACCTCTTCATCCACCCCGAAGATCCCATGACCGACAGCCCCCGGTTCTGGGAGCTGGAGAACGTGGCCGTCCTGGCCCACCGGCCCACGCTCGGTGATCCCGATCGCGTGGACATCACCGTCGGTGCCGGCGTCGAGGACGACTGCGGCCCGCAGCTCGAGCCGGCCCCGCAGATCGACCTGTGGGCGAGCGCTCTGGTGGCCGCCGATCCGGCCGGTAGCTGCCTCTCGATCGACGGCCTGTCCGGACCGCGTCCGCAGGGGCAGATCCAGCCGCTGCATCTGATCGGCTGCGAACCCGCCGAACCCCTGCTGGCCGAACTCCGCTCGCCACGGCAGGAGGGCGACCAGGTCCTCGCGTTGTGGGCGGTGGACCGCAACGGCCGTCGGATGACCCAGTACGACCTCCACTTCCGCTCCGGTGACGCCCGCCCGTCCGTCCTCGGCGGGACCCTGGTCGACATCACCGTTCCCGACCCCAGCGGCGGCGGCCGGCACGACCCGTGGCTGGCCGACCGCCCCACCCTGGCAGCCTGCCGGGTCTGGGAGGCCTGGTACGACGGAATCCCCACCCGGCCCAACCAGTGGGCCCCGTTCGACGCCGCGGGCAGGTCCGAGTGGCTCAAGCTCACCAGCGTCGGACCGTACGGGGTGGGCATCGGTCGCTCGGGCGGCACCTACGATCTCGACGGACGGCACGTCACGGACCGCCTCGGCCTGCTCCTGGCACTCGGCGAGGCCCTCCTCGGACCCGGTGCCAACTACGGACAGGGCCTTGAGTCGGTCAAGGACTATCTGTTCGGCGGACCTTCCGTCGTACCCCCGTTCACCCTCGTCTGGCACCATGCCGACGTGGCTCGCACCGCTCTTGCCGAGGACGTCCTCAACCCTCGCACCGACCTGTCGTACTTCGATGAGGCCGTGGACCTCCTGAGGACGTACCGCGTCACCGTCGTACTCCGGTGACGGCAGCTTCCCGGTCCGCCCGACCCTCCCCGCAGGGCCGGGCGACTCCCCGGTCGCCGTGATGCGAAGGTGTCGAGAATCCCGACGAGCCCGGCCCATTCAGGGGCGGGTCGGCAGGTCGTCCGATGGTGAGCGATGAGGCAGGCGGGACAGGACGGGCAGCGAAGCGAACTCCCGTACGACGAGGACGTCTTGACCGCCGACGCCACCACTGCCGATCGCGGTGGAATGCGGGTCAGGGCGCCCGGATCGGCGCTACGCTCGCGGACAGGACGGAAGTGAACTTCCCTTGAAGGGAGTCCCCATGACCACTGCCCTCCGCTTCGAGGACGTCGTGGAGAGGAACCGTCACCTCCTCGACGATCCGGTGGCACACCGCCAGGCGGTCGAGCGGTCCAACCGCTTCGCGCTGCAGAACGGCCTGATCAAGATCCCGCCGCTGAA
Source organism: Kitasatospora sp. NPDC097691 (assembly GCF_040302665.1). Lineage (NCBI taxonomy): Bacteria > Bacillati > Actinomycetota > Actinomycetes > Kitasatosporales > Streptomycetaceae > Kitasatospora > Kitasatospora sp. NPDC097691. Next base: position 49,897 of record NZ_JBEORY010000030.1, read on the forward strand.
ACTGCTCGGCAACGCGGTATCCCTGACGGCGTACCAGACTGGTTTCCGGAACCAGGGCTCGCGCGGCACCTGCTACGCCTTCGCCGCCTGCGCCGCGCTGGAGGCCGCGTACAAGCGCAAGTACGGCGTCGAACTCGACCTCTCGGAGCACTTCGCGTTCCACCTGAACAAGGCCGGGGAGCTCTACCCGGACTACGTCGGCAACACCACGCCGCACGAGAACAACAGTTCCTACTGGGGCTTCCAGGGCAGCTCCGACATCGTCGACAAGCTCGCCAGGTCGGCGATCCCGGTGGAGTCGCTGGCCCCCTACCTCGACGGCCCGGCGATGGACCGGCTCAGGATCGACACCCCGGCGAGCGGGTCGCTCGACTGGACCTCCTCGCAGGAGCAGTTGGACTCCTTCGAGTTCCACGAGCGGCACGTGCCCACCGCGGCCCGCCTGGCCGCGACGTACCGGGTGACCGACCACGGTGCGCTGCCGGGCTCGCCCACGCCCGCGCAGGTCGAGGCGGTCATCGCGGGCGGCCACGAGGTGGTGGCGGACGTGCCGGGCCACTGCATCCTGATCGTCGGCTTCGACCGCGACCGACGCGTCTACACGGTGAAGAACTCCTGGGGCGAGGGCCACTTCATCGAGCTCTCCTACGACTCGGCGGACTGGCCGATCCTCGGCGGCCGGTACGTCATCGACGTCGACGCCAGGGACGCCGCCCCGCAGACCGCGGCCTGCTGGGTCGGCCGCTGGCAGATGGACCACGACGGCTGGCGCGGCGAACTCGTGATCCGGCGCACCACCGACTACCGCCGCGGCGCGGGCGACCCGACCAAACTCGGCAACTACTACCGGGACGGCCGGCGCTGGGACGTCAACGGCACCACCACCCAAGGCGGCCAGGGCCTGCAGTTCTGGATCGCCGACACCACCGACAGGGTCCAGCCGGGAGCCCGGGAGGGGCAGGAGTTCCAGGCGTACGTGTTCTCCTGGGACCGGGCCGACGCGGCGGGCTCCACCACCTGGAGCGGGATGCCCTTCGGGGTCAGCCTCTCGCGCTCGGCCCTACCCGGTACGCCGACGCGGGGCTTCGCCGCCAACGACTGGATCGGCCGCTGGGCCATGAACCACGACGGCTGGAACGGCACCCTGCAGATCACCTCGGCCGCCCCCTTCGGCGCCTCCTACACCACCTTCGACGGCCGGACGCTCCCCGTCAGCGGCGGCCCGGACGGTTCCCTGCCGCACGTCCTGAACATCACGATCCCGTTCTCGCCCGACAACATCCAGCCGTTCCAACTCCTCGCCCACACCTGGGAGAAGGACGTGTTCTCCGGCCTCACCCAGTGGGGAGGACTGCACTTCGGCGTCCGGGGCCGCCGCAGCTGACCGACGCACCGTGCCCCGGAGGGTGGGGAGCGGGGTGGGCACGCCTGGCGGATCCGTCCAGGCCGGAGGGCGGCGCAGGCCGGGGCGGAGGCCGGCATCTCCGCGACGGTCGGCATCTCCGCGACGGTCGGGCTCGCCTCGGGGGCCAGGCGCAGGGACGGCGAACGCCTTCCGGCGATCGGCCCCGTGTCTGACGGTCAGTCATCTACAGTACGGAGCCGACTGCTTTCCACCGGTGGAGGGCTGAGGGCCGGGCCGCCCAGCGGGCCGCGCCGGGGATCGGGGTGGGTGGTGGGCGGGGATCTGGTCCGGGAGTCGGCCCGGGCGGGGCGGGTGGTCCTGTGGGAGGAGTCCGCGCGGGACGGCGCGCAGGCCAAGACGCTGATGACAGCCGGGTTCCGGGTGCGCCTCGCGCGGGAGCAGGGGCGGATCTTCGGTGCGGACGGGCCGCGGCACGTGGTGTTCGCGGCGGGCTTCCCGGCGGTGTGCGGGGAGGAGTTCGAGGCGGTGCGGCGGGTCGCGGTGGAGGCTGAGGGCGCGGTCAGCGTCGCCGCCGTGTGCCGGGGGACGGCGGCGGACGTGAGGCAGGCCCTCGCCAGTGTCGGGGGTACGGCGCATGCCCGGGTCATGGTCGTCGTGCCGGCGTCCGAGGCGATGGCGCAGGTGATGACCCATCGGGCGGCGCGCGAGGCCCTGGAGCAGGGCGTCGCACTCGTCAAGGACGCCAAGGACGTCGACGACCGGGTCGCGGTGGACGTCTGCCTGGCGGACGCCTCCCGCGCCGACCACGCGCTGATGGCCGCGTACGCGGAGGCGCTGACCGGGGCGGGAGCCGGGACCGTGGTCCTGGCCGACACCGTCGGACACCAACTCCCTTGCGATGCGGCAAAGATGTTCACCACGGTGGCCGCAGGGGCCGGCGAGGAGGCGGTCCTCGCCTCCCACCTGCACAACGACCTGGGCCTGGGCCTGGCCAACACGCTGGAGGCGCTGCGGGCCGGGGCGCGGGTGGTCGCAAGTTCCTGGCTGGGCATCGCCGAGCGCAGCGGCATGGTGGCGACCGAGCAACTGCTGTTCCTGCTCGCCCACCACCCCGAGCGCGCGGCACAGCTGCTGGGCACGGATTCCGGTGCCTGGTGGACGGCCCCGGACCTCACCCGGCTGCCGGGCATCGCCCGGATGGTCGCCGAGGAGACGGGAGTGCCGCTGAGTGTGACCACACCGATCGTCGGTACCGGTGTCGGTACGATCTCCACCGGTACCCCGTTCGTGCATCCGCGGCTGTTCCAGCCGTTCGACCCCCGGGAACTGCTGGGGATCCCGCCGAGCGTGGTGCTCACCCACCTCGCCAGCGCCCGCGTGGTGAAGGCGGTGGCCGCCCGGCTCGGCCACGACCTGGACGACGCGCAGGCGCAGGCCGCGATGCGCTGGGCGAAGGCGCGCGCGTACCGGACCGGCCGGGCGGTGGTCGACGACGTGGCCTTCGGCGCCTACCTCGACGGGCTGCGCACTCCGGTGACGGGAGACCGCTGATGACGGCGAACCGGGCGCCCGCTCCTGACCTGGGCACCGTCGACGTCGACGGCGCCCGGGCTGCCCTGCGGCGGGGAGCGGCGGTGGTGCTGCCGAACCCGGCGCCGCTGACCTCCGTCGTCGCCGCGACCGACCCGCAGGCCGTCAACACCGCCAAGGGCAGGCCGGCCGGGCAGGCCGTCGCCCTCTGGGCCCACGACCCCGACACCGCCACGGCACTGGCCCCCGTCCTCGACCTCGACCCGCGCCTGAGCGCCGTGGCCCGCCGGCTGCTCGCCGACGAGCTGGTCACCCTGCTGGTGCCGCTGCGGTCCGGCGCCCGTGGGCCGTCCTGGCTGTCACCGGCCACCCGGGACGGCTGGACCCTGCTCTTCGGCGCCCGCTGGACACCTCTGCTGCCCGTCCTCGCCGACCATCCGGTCCTCTACGTCAGCAGCGCCAACCGCACCGGGCACCCGCCCGCCGGCTCGGCCGCGACCGCTGCCGCGATGTTCCCCGCGACGGTGCCCATCCTCGGCTCCGCCTCCCTCACGGGCGCCGACCGGGAGCCCGCCGAAGGCCCTCGCGCGGCGACCACCACGCTGCGTCTGCACCCGGACGGGCGGATCGACCTCCACCGTCACGGCGCCCAGGACCGGCCGTACCCGGCCCATGGCCACTTCCTCGACCACATCCGTCGCGCCTACGCCACCGCGGGCGGCGACAGCCCCGACAGCCCCGCGGACACGTGAGGTGCTGACTCACTGCCGACTTTGCGACTGGCCGTCAGATCGGCGCGCGCCGGCAGGTCTCCGTCGTAGGGGCCGCTGCACGCGGGTCCGGCTCAGCGACCGCCCACGAGCGCGAAGGCGAAGGCCAGACGGCGGTCGATCCATTCGGCCTTCACAGTGACCTTCGCACTGCCTTCCGAGGTCATCACCACCGCGTCGTCGGCCCGCCACTCCAGCGTGCGGGGCTTGGACGGCTGGTCGCCACCCTCCGCGCCGAAGTCGGCCAGGGCGTCGAGGACACCGAGCGTGAACCGGCCCGCTGCCCGCCCGAGTGCGTCCTTCGCCGAGCCGCCCGCGACCCACTGGTTACGGCCGACGATCGTGGGGCGGCCGGGCTGGTCGATGGCCCAGGTGTGGCGGAACGGACGCTTGGGCGGAAGGCGGCGAAGGGTTCCGATGAGTCGGCCCTGTCCGTCGTGAACCGGATGGTGCCGCTCGCCGTCGACGTCTCGCGGTTCGCTGACGTAGCAGAGCAGGCGGTCGGCGTCGACGTCTTCGAACAGGGCGAGCAGAGGCACGGCGGGCGCGGGGGCCGAAACCGGTGTCCGCAGTGCGGAAGAGGTGGCGACGTAGGCGCAGGGGGCGAGGACGCGGTCGTTCTTGCCGCCCCTGGCCACCCGGACGGCGCGCGGGCCCCAGCCGATCCGGTTGCGCGTGGGGGTGGCCGGCCGCTCGACATCGCTGATCACGAACTCCCTGACCCGTTCCCAGTCCACGGGCTCGACGCGGGGTTCCGCAGTGTTCTTCCTGTCCCTGCCGAAGCGCATTTCCGTCCCCAGGCCGTCCGGCTGATCGGTGCCCCACCCTATGCGGTGCCGCCGACGAATGCGGCGGTGCCGTCCGCTGTGCGGAGGCCGGGCCGCTCTGGTTCCACCCGGTGCACCAGGTAGCGGCCGCCTTTCGGGCCCAGCCGCACCGGGCTCGGCTCGTCCGGCTTCGAGGAGTTGGCGCGCGGAGTCCCGTAACCGATGACGCTGGTGCGGAAATCCGGTCGACAGGCGACCTGCGAGGCACTGAGATGGCCCCAACTGCCTGCCGCACGGGGCGGGTCGACTCCAGGAGCTGCTCTTGGCAACCGAGAGAACCGCGGACATCCGCCCCGCGGTCGATGCCTCACTGGCCAGACGGCTGGTCGACGCGCAGTTCCCGCAGTGGGCCGAGCTGCCCCTGGAACTGCTCGACCCGGCCGGCTCGGACCATGTGATCTACCGGTTGGGCGAGGAGCTGTCCGTTCGGCTGCCCCGTCATGTCGGCGCCAGCGGGCAGGCCAGGAAGGAGGCTGAGTGGCTGCCACGGCTCGCCCCGCACCTGCCACTGGCCGTCCCGGTACCGGTGGGGGTGGGGGAGCCCGACTTCGGCTATCCGTGGCCGTGGGCGGTGTCCCGTTGGCTGGACGGCGAGGTGGCGACCGTCGAGGCACTGGCCGATTCCTCCGAGGCCGCCGTCGAACTGGCCGGGTTCCTGGCCGCTCTTCAGCGGTTCGAGCCCGAGGAGATCCCGGCCCGGGGTGCCGGCGAGGGTCTCACCGTCCGGCCGCTGGTCGCACGGGACCGGGCGACGCGTGCCGCCATCGCGAAGGTCGACGGCGCGTTCGACGCTGCGGCCATGACCGAGCTGTGGGACGCGGCGATCGGCGCCCCCGGATGGGATGGTCCTCCGGTCTGGTTCCACGGTGACCTCCACACCGGCAACCTGCTGACCGTTGACGGCCGCCTCAGCGCAGTCATCGACTTCGGCGGCCTCGGCATCGGTGACCCGGCCTGCGACCTGACGATCGCCTTCACCTTGATGTCGGCCGGGAGCCGGGCCGCTTTCCGTGCCGCGCTCGGCGTGGACGACGCCACCTGGATCCGGGGCCGCGGCTGGGCGCTGGCCACGGCCCTCAACGCCTACACCCACTACGCCGCCGTCAACCCCCGGGTCGCCGCGCAGACCACCCGTCAGATCACCGAGGCCCTCATGGGCTAGGTGTGCATCTGCCGGAGTTCGGTCACACCTGGCTCTCGGTCTTCTGCTTGAGGCGTTCGTAGGGGGTCTGGCCGTCGCCCCGGTCATTTCCCTCGCCGTCACCCGGACCTCGCCCGTTACCGCGACCCTCGCCTCGACCGTCCTCGCTCGGTTCGTTGCCGGCGCTGCTATCGCACACGTTGCTTGTTTTGCATGCTAGCTTGTTATGCATGGTACCTGGCATCGCAAATGAGGGCGCCGACGGTGCCGTGGACGGACCGGTGGCGACGCAGCTCCGCAAAGGCGTGCTGGAGTACTGCGTGCTCGCGTTGCTGCGCGACGAGCCGCGCTACGGCGTCGAGTTGCTGCAAGAGCTCGGACGGTTCCCGACACTGGCGACCAGTCAAGGCACGATCTATCCCCTGCTGTCACGGCTGCGGCGGGCCGGACTTGCCGACACGTTCCTGCGCGACTCGGCCAGCGGGCCGTCCCGCCGCTACTACACCCTCACCGATGCCGGGCGCAGCGCGCTGAAGGAGTTCGCAACGCTGTGGCCCGCCTTCCGTGAAACCGTCGACCACATACTCGCCCCGGGAGACACCCCGTGAACAACGCCACCGAGCACCCCCTGGTCCGCGCCCACCTCGACGCCGTCGAGCGGTTCATCGCGCCTCTGCCCGCCGAACGACGCCGCGAACTGCTCGCCGACCTGCGCGAACACGTCGAGGTCGCGCTTGCCGAGAGCGACGCCGCCGACGAGGGCGCCATCCGGCACGTGCTCGAACAGCTCGGCAGCCCCCGGCGGATCGCCGACGCCGCGCTCGCCGAGGACGGTCGTGCCCTACCCGAGCCGGAGACCAGCCGCCGCACGACGACGACCCTGGTCCTCGCCGTCCTGGCGATGCCGTTGCTCCTGGTCCCGGTCCTCGGGCCCGGCCTCGCGTTGGTCAGCGCCGTCGTCGCGGCGGTTCGGGTCGCGAAGTCCCCGCAGTGGACCGGACGGGAGAAGAAGCAGGCCACGCTGCTCCTGCTCAGCCCGATCGTGCTCACGCCCCTGGCGGCCGTCGCCGTTGCCTCCTCCGCGGGACTGACCCCAGCCGGCGTCCTCGGTGCCTGCGCGATCGGGTTCTGCCCGACGCTCGGCGCCGCGTTCCGCCTCGCCCGCTCCGCCGCCCGGCTGCGCTCCGCCGCCTTGGCGGCCTGAGCCCCGCTGTTCAGTGGGCGCGGCGCCCGGGCCCGGGGGGAAGCTTCCATCCGAGCGCGCACCAGCGCCGGAGCCGCGGCCCGGAGGCGTGAACACGCGGCCGGCGTCCCCGGTGTGCCGGACGCCGCCATCCGGCACACCCGGGGACCCGCGTCGCGTGCAGGGCGTAGGTGACGGCCGATGACCCGGGCTGCCGCCTGGGCGTAGCTGTTTCGAGGGCGCCGGACTGCTGACCGTCCTCAGCGCTTACCGAAGTGCACGGCGGGGAAGGCGCCCGCTGCTCTGAGGGTGGCGGAGAATCCGCCTGCCAGTTCGGTGAGGCGGGCGGTCGCGGTGGGGCCGAGGTGGTCGTACGGGGCGGCGTCGAGGCGGTCGGTGAGTACCTCGGTCTCGTCGCGCAGGGCCGTGCCCGCCTGCGTGAGGTCGCCCGCCTCGTCCAGCAGGCCGCGCTCGCGCAGTTGCTCGCGGGCGGTGTCCCACTGCTGTGCGGACCACCCGCGGGTCTGCATGAACAGGGCCGATGTCGGTGCCGTGCCGGTGGCGTTGTGCAGCACCAGAGCCTCGATGCCGGACAGGCCGGCGATCGTGAGGGCGGCGAGGTGGCCGTCACCCCGGTGTTCCCGCAGCAGTGTCGCGGCGTGCCACAGGGCCAGGTGCGGTTCTTCGGGTACGGGGAGGCCGGCGTTGGCGGCGTAGAGCGGCCGTGCCTCTCTGCGGCAGGCTTCGGTGGCGCGCAGCGCCAGTTCGGCCGCCTCCCGTATCTCCGTGGACGTGAGGGCGTCGTTCCCGAGTAGCCGCCGCAGTGTCCGGTCCGCGCCGCGCAGCCGTGCCGTGAGCACCTCCTCCGGTGTGGTGACGGTCCACGCGGCGGGGATGTACCGCTGTACGTGCTCGTGGTTGAAGTTGTAGAACGTCGCGGTGACGGTGCCCGCGTCGACGGCCCCGAGCGGTGCCGCGCGGCTCGCGAGGTAGGCCATGGGTCCGCGCTCCAGCCCGAGTGCCGCGAGTTCGTCCTGCGGCTCCGGTGCGAAGTACACCGATGCGTGCAGGGGGTTGACGGCGTTGTGGCAGTGGCGGCCCGTGCTCGCTTGGAAGGACGTCATGTGGTGGCTCCGATGTCGGTGGTCGGTTGGGGTCGTGCGGCCGGGCGGGAGGGGCGGGTCATGATTCGGGTCATGATTCGTTCGCGGGTTCGTGGTGGGGGCAGTCGGTCAGTCCGGCCGCGGTCTGGGTGAGGTGCCGGGTCAGGACCTCGGCTGCGGTGTCGGCGTCACGGGTGAGGGCCGCCTCCTCCAGCCGGCGGTGTTCCAGGAGGCCGTCCCGGTCGGGGTTGCGGTGCGCCGACCAGCGGCGGGCCAGCTCGCTCGCGGTCCACATCCGGTCGAAGGTCTCCAGCAGGACGGGGTTGCCGCACGCCTCCAGCAGGGTGCGGTGGAAGAGGCGGTGGGCTTCGGCCCATGCGCTGCTGTAGTGCCTGCCCTCCTCCGGTGCGTACGCCGGGGTGCGGGCCAGACGGTGGTGGGCGGCTCGTACGCGGGCTTCCCAGTCGATGTCGCCGCGTTCGACGGACATGCGCAGCATGGCCGGTTCGATGGTCCGGCGGGCCTCCGCGATCTCCTGCCAGCGACGGTCGGAGAAGGTCGGGACGGCGAAGCCGCGGTTGGGCAGCCGGTCGGCGAGGCCCTCGCCGACCAGCCGCACGAGCGCCTCCCGGACGACGGCGAGGCTCACGCCCTGCTCCTTGGCGAGGTCCTGGGGTTTGAGGGCGTCACCGGGGGCGTGGTCCCCGCGCATGATCGCATCCCGCAGGTGTGTGTGGACCTGCTCGGAGAGCATCGGCTTGCCCGCGGGGGGCGAGGTGTGGATCGTCTGGGTCATGGTCACATGATAGACGATCAGATCGATAATCGATTATCCGTTTTATCGTCGATCTCCGGCATTGCCGGACCTCGCCCGTGACTGTTGGAGTACGCCGCCGAGCGCGCCGAGCGCGCCGAGCGCGCCGAGAGCTCAGAGGCCGAGGTGAGGCCTTCGGCGGGGTTGAGACCGCGCGCGCCGATGTGCACCTCCGCACGCTCCGCTACGCGCTCTGCCGGACGGGCGGGGATGCCGCCGATCATGAGGCCGACCGGGGTCGATCGGCAGCGAACGACCGTGACGGAGCGGGGCGTTCGGTGTCGTCCCGCTCCGCCTGCACAGCCGCTGTGACCGGCCCCGGGACCGTAGCGCTTCCAAGGGCACCACCTGGAGGATCGACATGACCACCCGACTGCGACTGCGACTGCGACTGCGACTGCCGCGCCACGTCGTCGCCCTGGCCGCGGCTCTCCTCATCGCCGTGTCCCTCATCCCGCTCACGGCCACCGGCGCGCGGGCGGCGACCCCGATCTGCATCAGCGGTGCGTTCCAGTACGACTACCAGTCCGCCGAGGACGGAACGGCCAAGCCCACCCGCACCAAGCCGCTCCGAAACGCCAACGTCGAGCTGTGGGGCGCCGAGGGCAACGAGGACGGACACTCGCTCGGCGTCTGGGGGTTCACGGGGGTCGACGACGGGAGCTTCAACCTCTGCTACACGCCCACGACGACCACCTCGCTGAGGGTGGTGTGGGCGCAGGCCTGGTCGCAGAGCAGTCGTCTGTGGCGGGTCCTCGACTACAACGCCCAGTACTACACCCTGCAGTCGCCGACCTATCTCCACGTCACCGCCAGCAGGAACGTCGGCACGACCAAGCCGCCGGCCGCCACCGCCCGAGCCTGGCACGCCTTCGACACCATCAACCCCCTGTGGTGGTACCGCGCGAACCCTGCGAGCATCTGCTGGTCCGCCCACGAGCTCGACAACAACAACTGCACCGAGCTCAACATCTACTGGGCCGACGGCAACGACAAGGCCTCCTACGACCCCGACTACAACCAGCTGATCCTCGCCGGCACCGTCCCCGACTCCGAGCACACCGTCCTCCACGAGGCCGGCCACTTCCTCATGAACCGCCTCTACAACGGAATGTTCCCGAAGTCCGACAACTGCTCATCGCACTACATCCCGACCGTCAGCTCCGAGACGTGCGCGTGGACGGAGGGCTTCGCCGACTCGGTCGCCGCCTACGTGCTCGGCGACAACCGCTACGTCTTCAGCAACGGGACGAGCACCGAGTTCACGTACGGCAACGGCTGGCAGGTCGGCGACCAGGTCCAGGGCAACGTGGACGGCTCGCTGCTCGACCTCTGGCGCAACGTCGACGGTGACTGGGACAGGAGCATCGCCGCGATCACCGCGAAGCAGCCGGCCACGTTCTCGGCCTACTTCAACACCGTCCGCCCGGCCGCGAACCCGCCGCTGGCCACCGGCAGCGCGGCACTCGCCCCGCTGGCCCGGCACACCATCGACTACGGCCCCACCATCATCGGCGACGGCAAGTACCACAGCCTCACCAACGGCAGCGGCCTGGCCCTGGAACGCTACGGCTCGTGCAGCGCCACCAGCGGCGCGAACGCCAGCCTCGGCACCCTCGACACCACCCGCAGCTGGCAGCGCTGGAAGGTCGACGCGAACCCGGACGGCACCGCGCGGATCTCCGACGGCTGCACCCAGCCGCTCACCCTCACCGCACCCTCCTCCACCAACGGCGCCGTCACCCTCAAGGCCTTCGACCAGGCCAACGGGTACCAGAAGTGGCAGATCACCAAGGCCAACGGCACCCTGCGGCTCACCAACCCGCAAACCGGATGGGTCCTCGACAGCACGAGCATCACCGTGGGAGCCACCGCCGTCGCCAAGCCGCCGAGCGGCGCGAACTCCCAGTCCTGGGCCCCGCTCGCCTGACCGACCTCGGCCGTCCCGCCGGCCTCGCAAGAGGTCGGCGGGACGGCCCCGTGGTTGTCCCCGCCCAGCGCCCGGCCCGCGAGGACACGGCCCTCAACCCGGCCATCCGACAGAGCATCGACGGAGCTCTCGCGACCTCTGGTACCTCCGCTGACAGCAGCGGGGCACTATGCCCGCCCTCGCCCGCGCGGACACCGAGTGGACGATCGTCCGGACACCCGGATACGCCGTCGGAGGATGTGTCGCGGCCCGCCCGGGCGGCTCGGGTCAGTAGGGGGCTCCCAGCCGTGCCAGATCCCTGTGTAGTCGAGGGGGCCGCCATCTTCTCGCCCGTCTCCGTCACACGCCGTGCCGCTCTACAACTGCAGAGCCTGACCGCGCGGTTCCGCGCTGTCCGCCCTGCTGGCTGCGGTGAGAGGGAACTCGGGGCACCGTTAAGTCGCCTTGTCCGGAGTGCCCGTTTCCCCCAGGTCCCCCCCAGCTCCACCGCACCCGCTACGTGGGGTGTGCTGCTTGCCCGGCCAACACGTCACCGCGCATGGCGAGGTCATCCGGAGCGATTAGACCGGCAGGCACGGGGCGGGTTCCTTGTCGCAGTTGGCCCAGTGGGCAGGGTTGGTTGCTCCGCCCAGGTCGTACAAAAGCCGCTGCGACACGTGGGCGGGCAGAGCCTCGACCGTGAACGGTTTGCCCTGATTGTCCACCTTCGTGGTGAACTTACCCTCGGGGGTGAGGTAGTCGACCCGGAACTCCCAGGAGCAGACCTGCCCGGTGATGCCGCCGACCTGGACGGCGATGTCCCCGGGCGTGATGGCCTGGCCGAGGTCGAGCTTGTGATGGGCGAAGTAGTCCACACCGACCGCGAAGCCTTCGTCATCGAGCTCCACCGCCGGGGTGCCGGGTGGCACGGCGACGGACAGGAAGACGCTCGGCACGCTGCCCTCACCCGCCGACGGGGCGCGAACGGAACTGACGGCCCGGCTGGGGCTGCAGGAAACGTCGGTGATCCCGATGCTCTCGATGGTCACGGACGAGGAACGGTCGCTGGTGAAGTGCAGGCGGTAGCTGTCTCCGCCCACCATGCCCTGGTGTTCCCGCTGCTGGATCGACTTCATGGCAGGGTCATCGGTGTTGGGCGAGGTCTTGGGTGCGTCGCCCTCGGGCAGCAGCCGGGCGCCCAACGGCTCCAGGTACGCCCGCACCCCGGCGAGGTCCTCCGGCTTGAACAGCGCGAGCCCCGCCTGCTCCGCCCGGGTCAGAGGCCGGTCCAGCACGAAGGTCCAGACGCCGTAGCGACGCAGGTCCGGTCCGTCCACCACCACCTGGAACGGGACGGTCTGCCGGTCGAGGTCCTTCCCCGCCTGCCGCTGGACCGCGGCATCCCCCGCCGCAGTCCGGCCGCTGTACCAGTGCTGGCCCACCACGACAGCCGCCGCGAGCGCCAGCGCGAGGACTATGCCGCCGACGGCACGGGCCGGCGTGATCCGACGCCCAGGGCCGCTGCCGGGACCGTTGTAGAAGGTGATCGGCGCGTTGACATCCCGGCCCGCGCGATGTCGGGCCGTGATGCTGCTCGCCGCCCGCTCCCTGAGCTCGGCCACCTCCCACCGCAGCGCCCCCAGCTCCCACTGGTCCTCCGCGAGCTGCTCCCCGTGCCCCGCGAGTGTGGACTCGGTCCGTGCCAGAGCGTCGAGTGCTGCAGCCAGCCGCCGCTGCACCTCGGCGGCGGCACGGTCATCCCGGACCCGGCCGATCTCGCTCCGCAGCTGCGCCAGCTCGTCCGCCACCCAGGCCAAGGGTCGAGCGGCGTGAGCGGCCTGCGCCAGCCCCTCCAACTCCGCCCGCGCCCGGGCCTGCGCCTGCTCACCCAGCCACTCGGCGACCATCGCGAGGAAGCCGGGCACCATCTGCCGGGGAGCGGTGATCCGCAGCTTGCCGTTGAGGTACTTGCTGTACTTCTCCTCCGACCAGCGGAGCCGTTCGGCCTGGTCCTTCTGCAGCATTCCGGCATTCCTGAGCTGCCCGGACCAGCGCTTGAGCGCTGCTGCCAGGGCGAGGTCTGCCTCGGACACGCTACTGCCAGGATCATTCTGTGCCACGGTCGCTCCCAGGAATTCAGGTTGCCCAAGCTTTGACAACTCTTGCCCCTCCCCGCAACTCCCCTGCTCAGGTTGGCTTGTGACCATGAGTCAGAACACATCAAAGCGCCGGCGGCGCCGAACATCCGCGCCCTCGAAGCTGGTACAGGCCGCTGGAGCCGTGCCGGTCCTCACAGGGGCCCCGTGGTGGTGCGTCGCCCTCGGCATCGTCTGCGCCACCCTGCTCGGGTTGGCGACCACGCTCTTCCCCCAGAACAGCGCAGACCGCCGCGCGGTGCTCCAGAGCTGGACTGATGTCAGGCGACGTCGAAAAGGCGGCGTGGCTGAGACGCCTCCCGCGCCTCGTGCAGTCGGGCACCGGCCGTTGAGCAACAAGGGCAAGGGCGCAGCTCCTGCTCCCTCGACAGGCGGTAGGGCCGCTCGGCCGTCGCGAGCTTCCTCAGGTTCCAGCGCGCCGTGAAGGCCGCCGTCGACGCCTCGCGCCGCTCGAACCCCGCACGTGCGGCCTGCCGGCTCCTGGCCTCGCCGGCGGTCTGTGCCACGGGCGTCTTGACCGGGTCGGCCTTCTCCACCTCACCGACGACGGCCGACCCGGCGGTGCCCGCTACTTCGGGGGTTGGGTGGAGGCCACCAGGTTGGGGCCGGAGATCTGGTCGGCCTCGGAATCAGGGAAGCGGCTACGGATCCGGGGCTGTAGGCGGTGCGCTGCTCTGCTTCCTGCCCACGATCTTCTTCCCGATGTCGACGCCTTGGCTGGCGGTGGGACGTTCATGGAGGTCTTCACGCTCCGGGAGCCGAGAGTGCAGGCTGTCTGCTCGGGGCGCGCCACCCGAGCACGACGAGGCTGTGACTCCGCCTTCAGGCGGACGTTCCGGCAGCCGCGGGTACGCCACGGCCCGTCACGGGATCGGGCGGAGCATGGAGTCGTAGCGCGGTCCATCCGGGTAGGGCTGCATGGTGCCCATCCGGGAGTAGCCCCACCGCTCGTAGAGCGCCCGCACCCGCGGGTGGTCCTCCTGGACCAGGAGGTGGGAACGGTCCTCGATCCGGTGGGACAGCAGTTCCTCGTGCAGGGTCCGTGCGATGCCCGTCCCGCGCCAGCCCGCACGAACCATCACCTCGCACAAGGCGAAGGTGCGGGTGTCGGTTTCCTCCAGCAGCTCAGCCGGCGCCGCGGTGATGAGACCGCCCCACTGGTAGGCCGCGGTGCGCGCGAACCCGTAGGCGTAGCCGATCGCCTCGCCGTTGATCTCGCCGAGGACGCAGCCCCAGCGCGACCCGGCGGCATGCCGACGAAGGCGTTCCGCGAACCGCTCGACGGAGAAGAACGGGTCGACGTCGGCCTCCTGCGCGTACACCTCCGAGTAGACCTCGATCAGCTGCTTTTCGATGACGGGAAGGGCATCGGTGGTGTGGTAGCTGACGGTCAGGGCGGCGGCCACGGGGTGCTCCGTATGGTGTTGGGCGGCCCGGGAGGGCCGGATGTGGCTGACGGGGGGTCTTGCCTTCAGTGGCTCCTGAGGAGTGGCCGTCCGGCTCTCCGGGGCACCCTGACCGCTGATTGAGATCTGCGTCCTGGTCGCTGTTTACGGAGCTGACGGCGGGGTGTTCCTCGGGCCGAGGAGAGTGCTGGTTTCGGCGTGGGGAGCGTGGGATGACACAGCAGCGGGCCCGGAGCTGGGTGGGGATCGACGCGGGCAAGGGCCACCACGGGGCGGCGGCCGTGGACGAGTCGGGTTCCAGGTCTGGTCGAAGATGGACCAGGAGTGTGTCCAGTCGGGTCGAGCGGGAGCAGGGACTCTTCCCCAGTCGCGCTTGGCTCAGACCGCGCACCTCCGGATCATCGCCACGAGCGGCGGTGCGTCCGGATTGGGCTGGACCTCGTTGATGGCCGAGTAGCCCCAGGACTCGTACAGCGCGAGCACTTTGCCGTCGCCGGCGGCGGAGTTCACCATCAGGGTGATCCGCTCCTCGGGGCGGTTGCCTGCGAGGTCCTCGTGGATGCGGCGGGCGGCGCCCGTGCCGCGCCACGGTGTGCGGACGCCCAGCTCCTTGAGGGCGAAGACCGGGTGGGCGGTGAGCTCGGGAGCCAGGGGCTTGGACATCCGGGTCCACCAGCGGTCGCCGGAGCGGATGGTGTTGCCGTAGGCGTAGCCGATCGGCTCGTCCTCGTCGTAGCCGATGACGGCTTCGAAGCCGGGCTCGTCGCTGTGGCGGTCGAGGCGCTCGGCGAACGTGGCGACGGCGTAGTTGGGGAGGTGGAGCAATGGCGCCCGGACGTCCGCGTAGAGGCCGATCAGCGTCTGGCGTGCGAGGGGGGACAGCTCGGTGAAGTGGCGCAGGTCCGGCTCCGTCACGCGGGTGTCCTTCGGTTGTCGTGGGTGTACTGGTCCCAGAGTTGCGCGTGGGGACTGTTCGGTGCCACGTCCAGCAGGGCCGAGCCGAAGCGGTCGAGCATGCCGGCGACCCGCGGGTGCGCGGCCAGCCCTGCCGGGATGGCCATGGCGGTGGTGACGGCGGGTTCGAGATCGCCCTGGCCGAGCTGGGCACGAGCCAGTCGGGCGTTGGTGATGGCACGGCTTCGCTGCATGTGAGGACGGAGCAGGCCAAGGCTGCGGTGCGCGTGGGACTCGGCGTCCTCGTACCGGCCGAGCGCCAGGTAGGCGGCGAGTGCGAGGGAGTCGAGTTCTGCCTGGTCGTAGTGCGCCGCCAGCCAGACCGGGCGGATGTCGCCGGTGCCCGCTCGGTCGAGCGCATCCTGGGCGCGGCTGACGGACCGGCGGACGGCATTCACGTCACCGGTCAGGCCGTGGATCGCCGCGTGTCGAGCGTGGCCGAGGGAGGCGAACAGAGGGTCGCGGCAGGCGATCGGCAGGTTGCGGGCGACGTTGTTGGCCGCGAGGGCGTCGTTCGGCTTGCGCAGGTGCCGGAAGAGGCTGCCGGCGTGAGACCAGATGCGGAACTGGATCGCGGCGTCCCCGGACATCGCGGCCAGGCTCGCGGCTCGTTCGTGATGGCGCAGTGCGGTGTCGAAGCGCCGGCCGTCGATGGCGGCCCACATGGCGGAGGACATGAAGGACGCGGAACAACCGAAGAGCGCGGCGCGGACGCGTTGGCTGGCAGCCCCGTGTTGCTGGAGGTCGAGTGCCTCGTCGGCAAGCGCTTCGGCGCGCGTTTCGATGCTGAGCTTGCCTCCGTGCCGATGGTCGCTGGCGATCACGTCGGCGAACCGGGTGTTCAGCCGTTCCACGTCGCTGTGGCCGATCCTGCGAGGCGCTGCGATAGCGGGGGAGCCGACCGCGAGGGCGGTTCCGGTCGCGGCGGTCATGAAAGATCGTCGCTTCACATCATCCTCCGGGTGCGCGCGATTGCCTCTGCCGGGTTGGACGAACCCGAGGTCTGGACCAGTACACCCGAATACTGCCCTGAGTGCTTCCCGGTGTTTGACCGGTGGCCAACTGGTCTTTCCCGTAAGCCAGTTGTAGACAGTTCGCTCTGATACAGTGCCCGGTTTTCCCGTCAGGCAGCCGATCTCCAGGTTCACGCGGTCGGCCAACTCGGCGTGGGTCAGGCCGAGGTCGTCCATGAACCGGCGAAGTGCGAGGTTATCCGCCATGTGCACAAAGTAGCGCCGCGACTACCCGGGCGCATGCCTTCGAGTAATGGAAAGGTCAAGTTTTCCGGGTGCCCGCGAGTACGGGCCGTCGAGTTCTTCCTGACCCTCAGTGCTCCGAGGGTCGTTGACTGGATGCAGCCGTCCGGAGGCTCCGGCTGACCAGTGGACCTGCACGTGTGTGCCTGTGGCGCCAACTCGCCCTACAACCAGGAGACTTCATGAAGGATCGCCACGGCGTGGAGCGTCGCGGGCTGCAGAGGGTGGTCGTGACCGGAGCGGCCGACTTCATCGGCTCTACGAGGCTTCGGTGACCGCCGTGCTGTTTTCCCCCGAGCGGTACGCGCGAAGCGGCCGGTTCACCCAACGGATCTTCGAGTCCGTCCTCGCCGGCTGCTTGCCGCTGGTGCCGGCCACCCTCCGGGGTGCCGACGCGGTCGTGCCGCGGGAGCTGGTCGTCACCAGCGGTCCCGACGTGCTGGCCCACCGCCACCGCCCTCGCCCGCAGGAATTTCCGGGGGCGTGAAGTCGCCCGCCAGGCAATGTCCTATCCGCAGTCGTGTGACCGGCTGTTGACTCTCTGTCGGCAGTCGGCAATCGGGGCGAGGAACACCAGCCCCGAGGGGAACGGCCAGCTGACCCGCGCCTCCGCAACGGCGCGGCGGTGCGGGCCGACGCCCCGACACAGGGCCCTTCCGGGCTCTGCGGCGGCTCGATCATGCACCGGCACTGCCGGAGACCGGCAACCACCCAGGAGGGGCACGGTCATGAGCGACGGTAACAACCACGGCAACGGCAACGGCAACCAGCACGAGAACCCCGACAACGAGGCCCAGGGCAACGAGAACCACGGCGACGAGTAGCCGGTGACCTCCCGGGCCCCACCACCACTTCGGGGGCTCGGGAGGTCCCACTCCCAGGAAAGGCAAGACCAGAGGTGAACCAGATTCCCCCGGCGCGGCTGCCCGCCGTCAGCCCCACGCGCGGACGCCACCGGCGCAGGCAGGCACACGCCTTCAGCACGGCCGCCCACTCGCCGGACGTCAGCCCGGACGGACGCATCCTCTGCGTCCCGTCCGAGAGCAAGGCCCTGGCCCGCGCCGGGGTGCTCAACCGGCTCGTCACCGGGCTGCGCAGGCCCGTCCAGCAGAGGTGGCAGCCGTGACCAAGGCACCGCCCAGCTCGCGGCATCCGCTCGGCATCACGCGAGCTGTCTGGGCCGTCGACAGCGGGCCCGACGCCATCGCCCCCCTGCGGGAGAACGCCACCCGCGTGCTCAGGAGCTGGGGGCTCGAACCCGACGGCGACCAGCTGTTCGCCGTCCTCCTGGTCCTGACCGAGATGGTGACCAACTCCTCCGTCCACAGCGGCTCCGGGCTGATCGATGCGGAGATGTGGCAGGACGGCGACCGCATCACGGTCACGGTCGAGGACACCGGCCGCGAGGCCCCGGTTCAGCGCGTCGCCGGTCCTGACGACGAGTCCGGGCGCGGTCTCTTCCTGGTCCGCTGCTACTCCGAGTCGAGCGGCTGTGAGTGCCGGCCGACCGGCAAGCGGATGTGGGCCGTGATCGGCCCCAACCCGGACCCCGAGGACAACGCCCTCCTCCTGGCCGCTCTGGGCGAGTCTCAGCCCGCCGTGTGACCCCCGGCTCCCGTCCCATCCCGCTGGGGCGGGCCGGGCCCGCGCCCGTCCATCTCATGCGGCGTGCGGCGCGGCCGGCGGCTCCTCCCTTGGTCGGCGGGCAGGAGGAGCCGCCGAGCCCCCTACCGACATCTTCGAGGACAAGACGACCGTGATCAGGAACTCGTTCACCGACTCGCGAATAGCGGCACCCGCGCCATGCCTGTTCGGCACAGGGCATAAGCCGGTTCCTCGGCCGGGTCGGACGCCGCTCACGGCAGGCTGCAGCGTGGGAGCCGCGGTCTTGCTGCGGCTCCCACGTGGAGGGATTCGATCAGGGCAGCAGGTGGCGGGCCAGGTTCTCCCAGTGGCGGATGGGGGCGATGCCGGGTGTGGGGGTGAGGAGGTGGAGGCTGACGTGGTCGGCTCCGGCGTCGAGGTGCTCGTGGACACGGCGGGCGATGTCCTCGGCATTGCCGTGGGCCACAATCGCGTCAACGAGTCGGTCGTCGAGCGTGTCCACGTCCTGGTACCCCAGGTCGTGCAACAGCGCGCGCCGATTGGGCAGGGCTGCTGCGGCGGTGGCTGCTGCCAGTTCGGCTGTCCGGGAACGGTCGGGGCTCAGGACACACAGTTGGGTCACGGCCAGAAGGGCATCGGGCCCGAGCGCCGCCCTCGCGGTGCGGGTGTACTCGACGGGCATGCCCAACACGCTGGCACCCCACGCGCGTTCGGCGGCGAGCGCGAGCATTCCCGGGTCCAGGGCCGCGAGCAGGCGATGCTGCGAGGCCGTCGTGTCGGGTGGACCGAACGGGGAGGTGTCCAGCGTGTCGAGGTAGGCGCGCATCGCGGCCGGCGGCGGGTCGAAGCGGTGACCGCGGATGTCCTCGGCGAGGCTGGGGTGGCTCTCCCACAGCGCGAGCAGGAACCGCCCGGGGAACGCCTCCTCCAGGGTGCGCTGGGCGGCGGCGGTCGTCACCGCGTCGCGCGCGTAGATGTCGGTCATGCCGGCGGCCACCGTGATCCGCCGGGTGGTGGACAGCAGGATCGCGGCCTGCGCCATGGCCTCGCGCCCTGTGGTCTCGGCGAACCAGAGGGTGTCGTAGCCGAGATCCTCGATTGCTGCCGCGGCCTGGCGAACCGCTGCCGCGGGGTAGCTGTCGAGGTCGCCCGCCCAGATCCCGATGCGCCCGAGGTCGTGCTTGCGCCCGTTCATGCGTTCTGCCCGGCGGTGGGCTGGGTGGCCAGGAAGGCGGCGATCTGGGCGGCGCCGGTGCGCTCCAGCCAGGTACGGAGGTTCATCGCTTCGGGGTGGATACGGCGGGTTGCGGTGATGTCCGCGCGATAGCCGCGTTCGTTGAGCCACTCGTTGGCGAACGCGAAGTCCTCACTGAGGGCCCGGATCGTTTCGATCGGGATCCGGACATACGGCAGCGGGTGTCCGAGTGCGTTCTCGATGGCCGCGGCGATCCGGACCGGCGTGAGTTCGTCGCCGGCCAGGGCGACTTCGCGACCGATCCAGTCCTCGGGCCGGGAGAGGGCCAGCGCGGTGACGAAGCCGACGTCGTCCACGGCCATGATCTGCTGCGGGACCTCGGGTGCGAGGGCGGTGGTCAACGCCCCGTTCTGTAGGGCATAGGCGCCGGTGAAGTTCTCCATGAAGGAGACCGGCCGCAGGATCGTCGCGGGCAGACCGAGTGCGGCGATGTGCTGCTCGATCCGCCACTTGCTGACCAGGTTCTGCGGCAGTGTTTCGCTGCCGTGACGGTCCGCGCCGGCAACCGAGGTGAAGACGAAGTGCTCGATACCGGCGGCATGCGCAGCCTCGGCGACGTTGATTCCCCAGCGGACCTCATCCTCGGCGCTGAAATCCGGCGCGGTCCCGGGGGAGCCGACCGTGGGCTGGACGCTGAACATGCCGTATGCGCCGTCGGCCGCGGCGATCAACGAGGCGACATCCTCCATCTGCGCGCGCACGATCTGCGCACCGGCGCTCGCCAGCTCCTTGGCCGGCGCCCCGTCCGGGTCGCGGGTGAGTGCGCGCACCTGCCAGCCGCTGCCGAGCATGTGCCGTGTCACTGCCCGGCCCTGCAGGCCGGTCGCCCCCACCACCACGACGGTCTTTCCTGTCGGTTCCACGAATCTCCCCGTGTCGCATGCCGACGAGGACCCACACCCGTTAACTGGGGTGGCCCTCCGTTTATTGGTCGCTACGATATGGAGAGCCACCCCAGTTAGCAAGTCGTCAGGAGTTCCCGTGCCCAAGAGCGCAGCCGACCCGGCTTCGCGGCCGATGCGTGCCGACGCACGCCGCAACTACGACCGGATCGTGGCCGCCGCCGAGAGCCTGGTCGCCGAACAGGGCGCCGAAGCCTCACTGGAGGAGATCGCCCGACACGCCGGAGTCGGCTCGGCCACGCTCCACCGACACTTCCCCTCCCGGCAGTTGCTCCTGGAAGCCGTCTTCAAGGGCCGAGTGGACGCCCTGTGCGCCAAAGCGCGTGACCTGCTGCCCGACCCTGATCCCGGAGCCGCACTCGCCGGCTGGCTCCGCGCCGTCGGCGCACACGCCGTGGCCAACCGCGGCCTGGGAGCATCACTGATGCGCGGCGCCCGCGACGGCGACCCGACACTGGGAAGTACCTGCCACGCGATGATCACCAGCGCCGGCGACGAACTCCTCGACCGCGCCCGCCACGTGAACGCCGTACGCCCCGATGTCACCATCACCCAACTGCTCAAACTCGTCAGCGCCATCGCTTTGGCCACTGAGGCGGACCCCGACGGCCCGGGCGAGGCCGACCGGCTGCTCGACCTGGCCATCGACGGGGTGCGCGCGCGCTGAAGCTCCATCCCGCAGCCAAGGAGCGCAACGCCTTTCTCGGTCGGTCTGATTCGACATCGAGTAGTCCCCCGTCCGCAGGCACGGAGGAGGGCGCTCGACCTGCGTCCAACCCGTCATGCGGCTGTGGCTGCCGTGCCGCCCGGAGCGCGGAGGAACTCGGGGCCACCGAGCTCCGGGACGCGCCTGGGCGGCTGCTCTGCCTCTGTGTGGGCTGCTCAGTGCCTGTGCGTGGTGAGGACGGCAGTGATGAGTTCCCGGCGGCTGCTGACACCGAAGCGGGCGAAGACCGCGGTGAGGTGTTCCTGGACGGTGTAGGCGGAGATGTGGAGCCGACTGACGATCTCGCGGGTGGAGCAGCCCTGGAGCACCAGGGCGGTCACACGGTTCTGCGCGGGGGTGAGCCCGTGGGCGGCCAGGAGCAGGGATCCGATGTCGGTGGAGGGGGTGGGTTCGATGACCACGCAGATCTGGTCCCCGGCAGGGCCTTGCAGGCGGGTCGAGTGGAGGGTGAGCCAGTGGCCGTCGCTGGCTTGCAGCCGGACGGATCCGTGGCGGTCCGAGGGCTCCCGCTCCGGCGCTCTTGGTGCGCGTGCTGGTGGCGGCGAGGCCAGGCGGGCCGCCACGGAGTGGACGGGCAAGGGAAGCCCCTGTGGCCCGGGTGCCGGCAGGCGGGCGAGCCAGTGTTCGGCTTCCGGGTTGATCGAGACCGGTCGGAGTTCCGTGTCGAGCAGGATGACGCCGGGTGCGCCCGGGGCGCCGGGGACGCCCGGTGTATCGGGACCGTCGCGCGTCACCCTCTCCCGGATCACGCTGCTGCGCAGGCCTTCGGCCAGGTGCGGGGCGAGCTTGCCGAGGGTGGCCAGTTCCTGCCCGGAGAATCCGGCTTCGGCATCCGCCCGGTGCAGGCACAGGACTCCCCAGCATTCGTGCCCGGCGATCAGGGCCGCCCGGAGCTCGTCACCCAGCCCGAGGCCGGCCATGATCTCCCGGTAGCGGGGGCTGTCGGTCCGCCGTCCCCGGGTTGCCCGGTCCAGCGTGGTCACCGTGTCCGGTCCCCGGGCGAGTGCGGTGAACTTGTTGACGTCCTCGCGTGCGAACTCGTTGTCCAGGAAGAGCGGGCCGGCGTCGGCCAGCGGTTCCTGGGCGACGGCCGAGGTGAACAGCAGGGTCGCGGGGTCGACGGCCGCGAAGAACGCCGCTTCGACGGGGAGGATCCCGGGCAGGCGGCGCAGCACCTCGGTGGTGAGCCCCGGCAGGTCCAGACCGGCGTGACAGCTGTCGATCAGCCGCTCGGCGTGTCGCTCCTGGATGCTGGTGCCCACGGCTTCGACGCTACGCCGGGACGGGTGTCGGCACGAGCCCGAGCTGGCGCAGCAGGCCGAGATCGTCCAGTCGTCCCCAGCGTTCGACGATCCGGCCGCCTCTGACACGGAAGATGTTGATTCCCTTGAGGACCACGGTGCGGCCGTTGCCCTCCACGCCCATCACCTCGCCCTGCTGGGTGCCCGAGGCGGTGAACTGCTCGACGACCAGGTCGCCCTCGCCGACCAGGAGGCCCGGGTCGGAATGCCAGTCGGGAAACGCCTCCCGGAACATCGCGCCGGCGGCCCGCATGCCCTCGCGGTCCGGGCCGACGCCCACGGGAGGGTCGTGGTCGACGTAGTCCTCGGCGAGGTAGGTGTCGACGGCTGACAGGTCACCCCTGGTGAACAGGGCGTCGATGAAGGCCGTCACTGTCTGCTTGTTCTGCTCGATGGTGTCCATACCGGACATCCTCGACGCGCGAAGCCCCGCCGGGTACCCCAACTCGTTGGGGTACCCGCCCGCCCGCCTGCCCGCGCTCGCCCGGCCCGGCTCGGTGCCCGGCGGCCTGTTCCGCCGGGAGCTGTCATCACGGGCGGGTGGTGGCTGAACCTGCTCGCGCCCGATCGGGCCGATGAGGTTACGAACCCTGCGTGAACGCGGCGGCGTGGTCTGTGGCCCACTGCCGGAACGTTCGCGGCGCCGTCCCGAGGATCTCGGCCACCGTACTGGTGACGTACGCGGGCTGTCCGACCGCCGCGCTCCAGCAGGCGAGCAGCATGTCGATGACAGAGGCGGGCGCCGCACCCTCCGACAGGCTCCGGAACTCGTCGGGCGTCATCTCCTCGAATGCGATCTGTCGCCCCAGGGCGTCACCGATGGCGCCGACCTGCGCGGCGTGGGTCAACGATTCGGGGCCCGTGAGGACGTAGTCGCCTCCGACGTATCCGTCCTGACAGAGGGTCCGTGCCACGACGGCGGCGACGTCGCGGTCGTCGACCGGTGCCGCCTCGGCGGCTCCGTAGGGCCACCGGACGAGCTCGCCCTTCCGGATCGCGGGCGCCCACCAGGCCAGCGAGTTCGACGCGAACATCCCCGGCCGGATGATCGTCGACGCCAGTCCGGCGGCCGCGATGAGCCGCTCGATGTCGGCGTGCATCGCCGCCATCGGGTTGGGCTGCTGGAAGAAGGGATGCGGCGTCCGGTGCGGGGAGGAGAGGAAGACGACCCGCCGCACGTGGGCTGCCAGCCTCTCCACGACTGCCGCGGCGGTCTGGGGCGGTGCGGTCCAGACGAGGAAGACCGCACCTGCGCCGTCCAGGGCCGGGTCGAGCGACTCGGGCACGGTGAGGTCGCCGGCGAAGACCTCGACCTTCGCCGGCAACACGGCCGCTGCCTCGGGGCGGCGGATGAGGGCGCGGACCGGCACGCCCGAGTCGAGGAGTCGGTCGATGACGATGCGGCCGATCCGGCCCGTCGCCCCGGTCACGAGCACGGGGGAAATGTCTGTCGGACTCATGCCATCCATAGAAACATTACTCGGTTAAAAAGACAACTCAGTAAGGAATTTCGCGACGGCCGGAAGGGTGAGCCGAGGGGATCGTGAGCACACAAGGAGGAGCGGCCGCGCGACGCCGCCGCCGACACGGCCGTAAAGCAGTGGACAGCCCTCCGGCTGCTGGGACGGAGTTCCTGCTGCCGGACGGGCGTCGGAGGGTGCGTCCGGCGGACGGGTGGCAGGGCTCCGCGGATCGGGGTGCCGGCGTTGACGGCCGAGGTCGATCGTGCGGCCACGGCCCGGCCGCCGGAAAGATCATCCGTCCGCGCCCACTCGCCTGCGACGTGTGACGGAGGTCACGTGAGAGTCAGAACCTGCACGTCGCGGCGCGCGTCTGGCTGGTGTGAGATCACGCAGGAAAGCACCGGAGGAACTGGACGAGGAGCGCCTCGTCCGATTGGTGGCCAAGGGCGACCGGGCGGCGTTCGACGAGCTGTACCGACGCACCGCGCCCTGGCTGGCGGTGCGGCTGCGCCGCCGCTGTGCGGACGAGCAGATCGTCGCCGAGGTCATGCAGGAGACCTACCTGGCAGTGTGGCGCGCCGCGGGCGCGTTCGCCGGCAGCGCGGTCGGCGGGACGGCCGTCGGGTGGGTGTGGACGATCGCGGCGCGCCGACTCGTCGACGCCTTCCGCCGCCGCGCCCACCACGCCGAACCCCCCGCGACCGCCGCCGGGCGGACGGTGGTGCCCGCGGCCGAGGACGAAGCGCTCGCCGGAATCGTCGGCGGTGACGTCGGCGACGCCCTGCGGCGGCTCGCGCCGGAACTGCGCGAGGTGCTGCAGGCCACGGTGCTCGACGGCCTCTCCGTCCGGGAGACCGCCGTCCTGCTCCGACTGCCCGAGGGCACCGTGAAGACCCGTGCCCGCCGGGCCCGGATCGCGATGAGGGAGGCACTGACATGAGAGAGCGGACCGTCAACGGCCGGGCCGGGCACGGCATCCGCCGAGCGGCGCGGGACGTCCACGCCGACAGGGACCACGCGTCGCAGCTGTTGATCGAGGCCTACGCGCGCGGCGACGCTGCGATCGCAGCGGACACCGTGTGGGCGCTGGAGGCCCATCTGGAGACCTGCGCGCCGTGCCGCAGCCGGCTGGCCGCCTCCGTGGCCGACGGGGCACCCGACATCGCCGCGCTCCTGGACACCGTCCGGGCCGGACTGGAACCCCAGCTGGACACGGTCGGTCCGGCGTCTGCCCGCCGCCGCCCGGGGTGGGTCCCGGCCTGGCTGACGCCGGTCACGGCCCCGTGGCTGATGATGACCGTCGCCGTCACCCTGGTGGCGTTGCTGCTGGACACGCTCGCGGCGCCGACGTTCTTCGGCGGCACCTCCCCGCTGGTGGCGGTCGCGCCCGTGCTGCCGCTGTGCGGCGTCGCCGCGGCGTGGTCGCGCGCGTTCGACCCGGCGCACGAACTGACGGCCTCGACCGCCCGGGCCGGCCTGCCGCTGCTCCTCAGGCGCACCACGGCGGTCCTCCTGGTGGTGCTGCCCGGTCTCCTGCTCGGCGGCCTGCTGACCGGGACCACGACGGCCGCCCAGTGGCTGCTGCCCTCCCTCGCCTTCACCTCCACCGCCCTGGCGCTGGGCAGTGTGGTCGGTGTGACCCGCGCCGCCGTGGGGGTGGCGGCCGCATGGGGCGCCGCCG
This sequence comes from Kitasatospora sp. NPDC097691, assembly GCF_040302665.1. Classification (NCBI taxonomy): domain Bacteria; kingdom Bacillati; phylum Actinomycetota; class Actinomycetes; order Kitasatosporales; family Streptomycetaceae; genus Kitasatospora; species Kitasatospora sp. NPDC097691. The sequence continues at coordinate 75,246 of NZ_JBEORY010000030.1, forward strand.
TCGTGGTTCCCGCGTGGACCGTCGGCAACGTCCCCCTCGCCCTGCAACTCCTCCTGGGGCCGGACCGGTTGCCCGTGTGGGGGCTGCTCCTGGCGCTCGGGACCGGCGCCGTGATCGCCCGCAGGAACGCGTACTCGACGCTGTGAACCCCCTCGACGCTGTGAACCCTTCTTCGACGCTGTGAACCCGTCCTCGACGGTGAACACCTCCTTGACGCTGAACCCCTCCTTGACGCTGTGAACCCCTCCTCGACCCCCGAAAGGGACCGCATGAAACCCCTGACCAGCGCGGCCGACACCGCGCCGAAGACCTACGCCTGGGAGATCCGGGCCGGCGGGCTGAAGGTCCGCGTCGGACGCAAGAAGATGGCCGTCGACGGGCTCGACCTCTCCCTCGGCACCGGCACCCACGGTCTCCTGGGACCCAACGGGGCAGGCAAGACCACCCTGATCCGGACGCTGGCCACCGTACTGCGCCCCACGGAGGGCGAACTGGAGCTGCTCGGCACCCCCGTCGGCGGGCTGGCCGACCACCGGGCCCTGCGGCGCCGGATCGGCTACCTGCCGCAGGACTTCGGCTACTACAAGCGCTTCACGGTGCGCGAATTCGTCGAGTACATGGCCTGGTTGAAGGAGGTGCCGAAGGCGGAGGTCCCTGCGGCCGTCCAGCGGGCCGTGGAACGGGTGGGTCTCGCGGACCGTGCCGACCACCGGATGAGGACCCTGTCCGGCGGCATGGTGCGACGGGCCGGCATCGCCCAGGCCATCGTCAACGACCCGGCGGTGCTGCTGCTGGACGAGCCGACGGCAGGTCTGGACCCGGCACAGCGAATGCGTTTCCGCGAACTGCTGCAGGAACTCGGCCGGGACACCTGCGTGGTGGTCTCCACCCACCTGGTCGAGGATGTCGCAGCCGCCTGCTCGGACGTGGTGCTCTTCGCCGACGGCCGGCTCGTCTTCCAGGGCACGCCGGACGACCTGGCCGCGGCGGGAGGCCCCGAGCACCCCGGCGACAGCCCCCTGGAGCGCGGCTACTCGGCGCTGCTCCGCGACTCCGGCCGGCCGGGAGGCATCTGGTGAACGTGTACGGACGTGTCCTGCGCACCGAACTGAGGCGTTCCGCCGCCCCGTGGCCCGGCGCCGTCGTCCTCGTCGGCAGCCTGGCGGTCTTCTTCCTGATCGACGGGATCTGGTGGAAGGGCACCGCCGGGTGGACGGCCCAGTGGACCTCCATGGCCATGTGGACCCGCTACCTGCTGGGCTTCTGGTTGCCGCTCGTGGTGGGCATCGGCGCGGTGTACGGGCTGCGGGAGTCCCGTTCGCGGATGACCGAACTGCTGGTGACCACACCGCTGCCGGCCTGGCGCCGTGCGGCGCTCCCGGCCGGCGCGACGGCGCTCGCGCTGGCGGCGGGCTTCGGCCTGCTGGTCCTCGCCGGAGGGGTCCAGGTGGCGCTCGGCCGGACCGACTACGCGCCGTCCGGCTGGCTGCCGATCTCGCTGGTGGCGGTGCTGGCCCTGGTCGCGGGGGCCGTGTTCGGGATGGGCGTCGCACGGGCGCTGCCCCACGTGCTCACCCCGCCCGCCCTGGTGGTGACCTTCGTGCTGCTGGTGGGCCTCCTGCGGCCGCGCACGGAGGGTCTGGTGCCGTCGGGCAGCGCGCCGAACCGGCTCGTCCTGCTGTCCCCGGTGGTCGCGGAGCCGCGGGAGATGCTGCTGACCCTGTCCGGCGCCGTGCACCTCGGGCAGACGCTCTGGCTGCTCGGTCTGCTCGCCACCGGTGTCGCCCTGCTGTCGGCCGTGACCCGGCGGGCTCGCCTGCTCGCGGTGCTGCCCGTCCTGTCCGGTGCGGTCCTGGCGCTGCTGGTCCTCCCGGCGGAGCCGCGCGACAGCTACGTCGTCGACACGGCCGCTGCCGCCCCGGTCTGCGACGGACCGGTCTGCGTGACCCGGGCGAACCGCGCCCGTCTGGACGAGCTCGCGGCGCGCGGCACCGAAGCGCTGAGCGTGCTGCGCGGCGTCCTGGGCGACCGGGCTCCGCACACGGTGCGCGAGGACAGCAGGCTGCGCGCGCTCGGCGACGTCCGCGAACTCTCCGAGGACGTGGTGCTCGTCGACTTCGACGAACGGGTGTTCGCCGACGCGAAGGGTGAGGCACTGACCCGCGCCCTGATCTCCCAGGGGCTGGCGCCGAGTTGCCGCGGGAACAACGACCGGGAGGGCGGCGGAGGCGGTGACGTCGCGCTCCAGAGCATCGCCGTGAGCTGGGCTCTGCACGACCCACAGCTCCGACCGCTGATCGAGAAGGGCACCGACGCCTACGCGCAGAAGACCTGGGCGGACGCCGACGCGGCTTGGCAGAAACTGATGGCGGTCTCACCGGAGGAACAGCGCTCCAGGATCATCGGACTGCGCGCCGGCGCCTTCTCCTGCGCGCCCGGCGATCCGCTCCTGCTGCTGGCGGGGGAGGCGTCCCGATGAGGTGGTTGAACCTGTACGCCCGGTCACGGCAGATGCCCGGATCGGCCGCCGCGGTCGCCCTCGTCACACTGGCGGTGTGGACCCTCGTCGAGCCCGGCCCGGCGGACGTGGCGATGGCGGTCCTCGTCCTCACCGCGCACGTGGCGGCGGCCTCGGTCGGGCTCGGCGGGCCGGACGTGGTGCTGGAGCGGACGGCGGCGATCCGGTGGATGCCCCGCCGAGTGGCGCACGTCCTGCTGATCGGTACGGTCGCCGCCGTGGCGCTGCTGACGGTCCAGACGGTGGGAACGAAGCTCGCCCCCACGGGGGTCGTCGTCCGGGACACCGCGGGCCTGGTCGGTCTGGCCGCTCTCGGGGCCGTACTGTGCGGCGCGCACTTCGCCTGGACCCTGCCGACCGGCTGGCTCGGCTTCACCCTCTTCGTCCCCACGCCGGACGGCACCGTCGGGGAGATCGTGAACTGGATGCTCTTCCCGCCCGGCACGACGGCGTCGGCCTGGACCGCGTGGGTCCTGTTCGCGACCGGCACCGCGGTGTACGCCGCGACGGGGCCGCGCCGCTGACCATCCGGCCCGTACGCCAACGGTGACCACGCCGCCGGTGCCCCGTCGTCGATGTGCTGGAGCAGGCTGCGCGCGACGACACGGTCCTTGCCCGACGGCGTCGCCCGGAACCCGTGCGTCCACAGCGCGTGGGCGGCCTGCCGCTCGGCCTCCTCCAGACCCGTGGACTCGGCCGGCAGCCTCGCGCCCCTCGTCGACGAGGAACCGGCGGACCGGATGACGCATGCAGAGGTGGCACTGGGCCCGGCCCGGCCGCTCCCGTGCCGGGCACCCGCCGGTCGCGCTGGTCGTCACCGGCGCCGGACCGGTCGCGCTGGCGAGGCGCCAGGAGGCGGTTGCCGAGCTGTCGGCCGGGGGTGGCCGCGTGCCCGGCCGGAGTTCTTCGCCGGCCGGGCCGGGGGGCCTGGTGTCAGGCGGTGGTGAGCTTCCAGCGCTCGTTCGGTGACGAGGGGCCGACGATGTCGTGGACCCCGATGGGTGTTCCGGCGTCCTCCTTGCGGTAGGCACCGACGTAGACGTCGTCGGTGTGGTCCTCGATGGTGTGGCCGGAGCGAAGGAGGGGCTCGCCGCGGAACTGGGAGTTCTGGAAGGTGAAGTCCTGCGTGGTGTTGTCGGGGTCGCAGGGCAGGGTCTGCAGGTACAGGAACCTGCCGTCGGGGACGACCTGCAGGCACTTGTCGGGGTAAGCGGCCGGGCGGATCCGGCGGGTGGTGGTGTCGACGTTCCAGGTCTGCCAGGTCTTGTGGCCTTCGGTGCAGGGGCGGGTGGTGACACCGTAGGGCTGGGCGTGCCCGGTGATGGTGTTGACGAACCCCGAGCCCTCCACGGTCAGGCACTGGCCGTGTTCGGCACTCTTGATGAACTGGCCGGCGTCCTGGGCGTTCGCCGGCGTGACGGAGGCGGAGCCCGCCAGGGCGAGCCCGGCCGCGAGGGTCGGCAGCATCTTCTTGATCATGACCGGTCCAACGATCATGCCGGGCTCGGGACACCATCGAACGGGTTGCCGATGCCACGCGGACGGGGCGTGACGCCCGATCTTGGTGACGGTTGCCGCGCCTCGGTGGCGCCTGTCGCGCTTCGCCACGAACTCGATCGCCGAGCAGAAGGCCTCGGCACAGCTGGACTCGAACAGACATTCGAATTAGTTTGGGAGTGTGACCAGCGCCGTTCCCTTCTCCCGCCCCGCGCACCCCGCCCCGGTGCCCGGCGACGCCGAGCGGGCACCGCGCGAGCTGATGACGCTGCCCGGCGCCCACCGGGACGTACGGCGCTGGCGCCTGGTCGAGATCCGTCAGGGCGGCCGGTGGCGCCCCGGGCTGCTGACCGTGTGGCGCCGCCCGCCCGGCAGCGCGGTCTGGGTGGTCCACGTGCGCTGGGCCGACGACGCGACGGCCGACGGCATCGACGCGTGGGGCTGGTTCCTCTTCGACGAACACCGCATCCGCCCCCTCCCCGAGCCCGACAATCCCGCACCGGCCCACGAGCCGTACTACGGCACCTGGCGCGACGCCGTCGCCGTCCCGCGCGAACTCGCCGGCCCACCCACCGCCACGCCCGACGAGTCCTGCTGGCGCCTGGCCTGGCTGCGCACCGGCGGAGGATGGCGCTCGGCGCTGGTCACCGCCCGGCGCCGACCCGGCCCCGGACTGCCGTGGATCGCCTACGCCAGGTGGGGCGAGGACAAGGACGCTGCCTGGGTGATCGCCGACGACATCGTCGTGCGCCCGCTGCCCCGGACCGAGCACACGGCCGCCGTCACGCCGCCGGCCGCCGGCGCGGCCCGCGACGAGACGGCCCACCCGTGACCACAGTGGCCCGGTCGGCGGCAGAGCGCCGCCTGCGCCTGGCCGACCTCCTGGACCAGACCTCGCCCGACACCCGCGCGCGCCGCGCCGCTGCCCGGACCCTGCCCGTCCTCGGACAGGTCGCCGCCCGTGTTCCCGCCGGCCCCGGCTTCCCCTGCCTCAGGTGGCGGGCACTCCGACCGTCGACCATGCCTTGAGGAGAGCCTGGATCTCCTCGCCGTCGTCGCCGTACAGGCTTCGGGCGCTCGCGACGGTCAGTCGCGCGAAGTCGGCGAACGAGGCGTCGGAGGCGAGTTCGCCCCCGGTCAGGGTGGCGTACCAGATGTGTCCGGCCCGCTCCCAGGCGTGACCGCCGAGGGTGGTGGCCAGCTGGTAGAAGGCGTGGTTGGGGATGCCGGAGTTGATGTGGACGCCGCCGTTGTCCCGGGGGGTCCTGACGTAGTGGTCCATGGAGGCCGGCTGGGGGTCCTTGCCGAGCAGATCGTCGTCGTAGGCCGTGCCCGGGGCCTTGAGGGAGCGCAGCGCCGTGCCGGGGAAGCCCGGGCCGAGCATGTCGTTGCCGATGAGCCAGTCCGCCTGGTCCGCGGTCTGGCCGAGCGCGTACTGCTTGACCAGCGAGCCGAAGACGTCCGACACCGACTCGTTGAGTGCGCCGGACTGCCCGTAGTTCTCCAGGTTGGCGGTGTGCTGGATGACGCCGTGGGTGAGTTCGTGGGCGATGACGTCCAGCGCGAGGGTGAAGTCGAGGAAGAGGTCCCCGAAGCCGTCGCCGAGGACCACCCGCTCGCCGTCCCACAGCGCGTTGCCGTACTTGTCGCCGTAGTGGACGGTGGCGTCGAGCGGAAGCCCGGAGCCGTCGATCGACCGCCGGCCGTACACCTTGAGGTAGAAGTCGAAGGTCGCGCCGAGCCCGTCGTGTGCGCGGTTGACCGTCTGGTCCTTCGAGGGCTGGTCGCTCTCGGCGTGCACCTTCGTGCCGGGGGTTCTGTCCTGGTGCCCGGCGTCGTAGACAGTCCGTTGCGGCTTGTCGGACGGGGTGCCGCCGGGGGTGTCGTTGCCCCGGGTCGATGCGACCCGTCGTTGGGTACGCAGCGCGGCGTCGTGTTCGAGTGTCCGCCGGGCCGGCTCGTACACGACCGGGTCGTCGGACTGGGCGAGCTTGTCGAGGATGTGCGGCGGGATGATCGCGCACACGGGTGTTGTGGTCTCCATGCACCGAAATCTGCCACAGGGTGATCGCGCTGTCGCTCGGCGCGACCGGGCTTTGGTCGTCCCGGCCGACTGTTGAACTCGTAGCGCGCCTGACCTGCGCCGCGCCCGGCTGGATGGGGCTGCCAGTCGGCCTGCGGTGAGACAGATGAGACAGCCGGACTGTTGGCGTGATCAATTCAGGTGAGGGGTGGTGCCGGGGGCTGCGGTGTAGGCCGTCAGGGTCAGGCCGGGCTGTGCCGGTAGCTCCATGGCGTCGAATTCGAGGGTGAGGTCGCCGACGGCGGGGTGGTGGAAGGCTTTGCGGCCGCTGTGGTGCAGGCGGACGTTGTGTTTGGCCCAGGCAGTGCGGAACTCCTCGCTGCGGGTGACGAGTTCGCCGATCAGCCCGGTCAGTTCGGCGTCGTGCGGGGCGCGGCCGGCCTCGGTGCGCAGCAGGGCGACGGTGGTGTTGACGCCGACTTCCCAGTCGGGGAAGAAGTCGCGGCCGGCGGGGGTGAGGAATTGGGTGCGGGCGATGTTGGTGGTGCGCGCGGTGGGGTGGGGGAACAGGGGGAGTAGAGGGCGCGGGCCGAGGGTGTTGGTGTCGAGGCGGCCGTTGCGGATGAAGGCCGGGGAGCCGGTCATGGAGGCCAGGACACGCAGGACGCTGTCCGGGAGGGCTCCGGCGGGGCGTTTGTGGCGGCGGGTGGGGCGTTTGGCTGCGGCGCGGGCGAGGTCGAACAGGTGGGCGCGTTCGGCGTCGTCGAGTCGGAGGGCGTTCGCGACGGCGTCGAGGACTTCTTCGGAGGCGCCGGCGAGGTGGCCGCGGTGCTCGGCTTCCTCGTCGTCACCTTCGGCGCCGTCGTCGTCAACGTCACCCTGCCCTCGATCCGGCGAGACGTCGGCGGAGGTATCACCGGCCTGCAGTGGGTGCTGGACGGCTACACGCTGATGTTCGCCGCGCTGCTGCTGTCGGTCGGCTCCCTTGCCGGCCGGATCGGCGCCCTCCTCGCCCGGCCCGCCGGCTACCTGACCGGCATGCGCGAAAGCCTGCTCATCGCCGCCGCCGTCACCCTCGCGGCAGCCGCGGCCAGCTTCCACCTTGCACCGAAAGCCACTCGCGGTGTGCCCGTCGGTCGGTTCCGACGGGGGTCGGCTGACGGACGTGGGGGCGGTGGCGCCGGTGACGGCGCCACTATCGGGTGGTCCGACGGCCGCTGTTGCGGAACCGTGCGCCACCGAGCGCGAGGGCGATGAGGAGGACCAGGATGCCGACGAACAGTAGGTAGAGCAGGCCTTTCGCGGCCACGCCGATGAGGCCGAGCACGATCGCGACGAGTACCAGGAAGAGGATCCAGGCCATGAGGTGCACCTCCGGTCGGCGATCTGACGGCGCGGGGCCCGCCGGTGAGCACCGTGCCCGGCGGCCGGGCGGTTCGGCTCCGGGCGGGCTCCGTCGTCCACAACTGTCGGAGGCGGGTGCCCATCCGGCGGCAGTTGACGCATCGCGTCGGCGTCCGCCTCGGGGAGGTGGTCGCCATGGCACACGACGCGCCCCGCGGGGCGCCGGTCTTCCCGGACCGTTCGGGCCGATGGTGAGGAGGAGGCCATGGTGGTGGAGCGGCAGACCGGACTCGGCCCCACAGGCGCCCCCGCCTTGCGGAGTGCGCGGTCCGTGAGGCCGGCGGGCCTGATCCACGTCCTGGATTCCGGAGGCTGCCCGATCCCGGACACCGCAGCCGGCGTCCGCAGAGCGGGTGGCCGAGGTCAGCCCCGGGGCGTGGTGGATGCCGGATTCTCGTGGTCCGGTCGCGGGTCCTGGCGCAGGAGGGCGGCGAGGAGCTCGGAGACGGTGGGGCCGGCGTCGGCGGGGTGGCGCAGGTGCTTGCTCGCTATGACGCTGTAGTGGTTGGTGCGGCCGCGGCGTTCGTGGCTGAGGTATCCGGCCTGTTCGAGGTCGGTGATGATGCGCTGGACGGCCCGTTCGGTGAGCAGGCAGAAGGCGGCGATGTCGCGCACCCGGATGCCGGGGTCGCGGGCGATCTGGACCAGGACCCGGGCGTGGTTGGTCAGGAAGGTCCACTGCCGCTCGGGCGCCGTTCCGTTCTCCATGCCTCCACGATAGGACCTTGGTTTCACGGCAATCAAAACCGGACAGCAGATTCGTGTAATGGTTGACATGTTCGGCAATCGGGCGAACAGTGGAGGAACCGCAGCCCGTACCGCTTCCGCAACCTGTACCGCGCGGCGGCCCCGTGTTGGGAGATGGTGTGCCGTGGATCCGATGAGCAGGGACGAGCTGGAACGGCTCAGGGCCCGGCTGGCCGAGCGGATCGGCCCGCCACGCGGGCACGGCGAGGACGCCGACCCGATGGAGCCGCTGCGCCGGCAGGTGCGCCACGCGGTCACCGGCATCGACGCCTACCTCACCGCGGTCGAGGCGGGAAACGGCACCCTTGTGGGGCTGCGCGAGCGGGCCCTGGACCTGTGGCTGGGCCTGGAACGGATCGTCTCCGAGCGGCCCGACCCGTCCACCGACCCGGGCCGGGTGCCCGCGCAGCCCGCGCCCCTTGAGTGAGGAGAGCACCGTGCTCGCCTGCCTGAAGTCCGAGACCGTCCGCGTCGGCGACGCGCTCGTCTGCTCCTTCGCCGGCGACATGACCCTGGACACCGAGGACATCGCCGACCTGGCGCTGGCCGCCGCACTCGACCATCGCCCCGCGCTCCTCGCGATCGACCTTTCCGGCGTGGAAGCGTTCACGTGCACCGGCCTCAACCTGCTCCTGGCCGCCCGCAGCCGCGCGCTGGACGAAGGCGTCCCGCTCGTGCTGACCGCACCCTCGCGGCAGGCGTTGCGGGTGCTGAAGCTCACCGAGACCGACACACTGTTCCGCGTTCACGCCACCACCCACGATGCCCTCCGCCTGTCCACGGTCCCCGCCTGAGCGCATCGCCCCACCCGCTGGGTGGGCAACGCGGCAGCGGCCCGTGCACACCGGAGCCCACCTGCCGCCGGAGCGCGGCCGCGCCGGCAGCCCGGCACATCGTCCGTGAGCAGACCGCTCCGGCGGCCGGCGAGGGCCTCAGCCTGACCGGAGCGCCCGGGCGGGGAGAGGCGAACGGTCGAGACCGGCCTCGGCCGCGAGCCTGCCCGAGGTCTTTCAACAACCGGTGCGGCGGGCGGCGGCACGGGAACGGTGATCGGTTGACGACGCGTCGGCTCGGCGGGGTGCTCTCCCGCAGCGTCCGGCTGTCAGGGCAGGGCGACCGCCGGGCCCGTGCGTTCGGTGGCGATCCGGATGGCGAAGCCCGTCAGGGCGGTGCCCATCGCGTAGCGGTGCAGGCGCTGCCAGAGCGGGTGTCGGGCGAAGAACCCGGCGACGGAGCCGGCCGTCACGATGAAGAAGGCGTTGCCCGCGACACCGACCGCGATCTGGGTCAGTCCCAACACCAGCCCCTGCAGGCCGACGTGGCCGCGTGCCGGGTCGACGAACTGCGGCAGCAGCGAGATGTAGAGGATGGCCACCTTGGGGTTGAGCAGGCAGGTGAGGAAGCCCATCATGAAGAGCTTGCGGGGCCCGTCCGGCGCCAACTCCTGGGTGCCGAAGGCGGATCGGCCGCCAGGACGGACGGCCTTCCAGGCCAGCCAGAGCAGGTAGCCCGCGCCGGCCAGCTTGATCGCCAGGTAGATCTCCGGCACCAGCGCGAAGACGGTGGCGATCCCGGCGGACACCGCGAGGAGGTAGGCCAGGAAGCCGAGGCAGACGCCGGCCAGCGAGGTCAGCCCCGCCCGGCGGCCCTGGGAGATCGAGCGGGAGACCAGGTAGATCATGTTCGGCCCCGGTGTCAGCACCATGCCGAGTTCCACCGCCGCGATCCCCGCTATTGCTCCCGGCCCGATCACAGCACTACCTCCGTACGCCCGTTCGTCTGGGCGCAACCTAGCAGCTCAGGGCCATGTGACGCTCCGTCGGGGCACTCGCTGCGGCGGGTCAGGAGTTCTCCCACGTCACCGTGAAGGCGGTCCCGGACCCGGTCAGAACGCCCGGGGTGGCCTTGAGGGTGCCGTCCTCCCTCTTCATGGTGATGGTGGTCGGGTCGAGGTCGCCGAACGGCTTTCCGTTGGCGCGGCACCTGTCGAAGGCGATCGGGACCACACCGGCGGGCATGCACTGTGAGCCGGATCACGGTTGAGGTTGACCCTGGGGCAGGGTGGAGGCTCGTCACAGCGGCAGGGCGCCGCACCCGGCACCACCGATGTGAAGGAGAACCATGTCCGTCAACCTTTCCGTTCAGGGGCAGGACCGTCCGCAGCTGCAGACGGCGATCGAGGAGCTGGTCGAGGCCGGATTCCTCGGCATCCAGCTCCGGGTGAACGACGAGCAGGGCGAGTGGGTCGGCAGCGCCGGTGTGCGGGAGCTGGGCCGCAGCGCCGAGCCGCTGACGGAGGGGCACTTCCGGATCGGCAGCAGCACGAAGAACTTCGTCGCCACCTCGGTGCTCCTGCTGGTGGCCGAAGGCCGGATCGGCCTGGACGTCCCGGCCGCCGACTACCTGCCGGAGTTCGGCCTCGACCGGCGGATCACGGTGCGGATGCTGCTGCAGCACACCAGCGGGATCTTCAACCACACCGGCGAGCTCTACGAGGACGGGACGATCGTGCCGGGGGTCCCCTGGCAGGGCAAGGAGTGGGTGGACAACCGGTTCAGGACCTACCTGCCCGAAGAGCTGGTGCGGCTGTCGCTGTCCAGGCCGGCCCGGTTCGCGCCGGGCGCGGGCTGGAGCTACGCGAACACCAACTACGTGCTGGCCCGGCTGGTGGTCGAGAAGGTCACCGGCCGTCCGTTCGCCGAGGAGTTGCAGCGGCTGGTCCTGGGGCCGCTGGGGATGACCGGCACCGTGGCGCCGGGAGCCTCGCCGGAGCTCCCCGAGCCGCACAACCACGGCTACTACCGCTACGAGGACGCCGGGCAGGAGCGGACGGTCGACGTCACCCGGCAGAACCCGTCCTGGGTCGGCGCCGGTGGCGACATGATCTCGACCACCCGGGACCTGCACACGTACTTCTCCGCCCTGATGGGCGGCCGGCTCCTGCCGGCCGGGCTGCTGGCCGAGATGCGCACGCCGGAGGCGACCGTCGGCTACGGCCTGGGGGTGTTCGCGCAGGAGGCGGAGGGCGGCACCGTCTTCCACCACCACGGCGCCACCATGGGCTCGGCGGCGCTGATGTACGGCAGCGCCGACGGCACCAGGACCCTGACCGCCGGGCTGACCTGGGTGGACGACGCCGACCTGTCGATAGCACCGGCCTTCGGGAGCGCCCAACAGCGTTTCCTCGACGAGGTGTTCCGCGTCAAGCCCGGCCGATGAGGAACGGGTCACGATCGGGCAGGCGGCGGCGTTCGCCGGCGTCACCGTCAAGACGGTGCGGCACCACCACGAGCCCGGCAGCTACCCGGCGACCTGCCGGGCGGCGTGGCCCCAGGGCCGGGGCGCGCACACCAGCCCGAGCAGGCACCCCGCCACCAGCCCCGCACCGTGGTTGTTCCGCAGCAGACACAGGAACAGCCCACAGGCCGGGATGAGCAGAACGAACCACGAGACCTGCCACCGCCCGCGCAGCAGACAGCCCACGGCCAGGGCGCCCAGCAGGCCGCAGATGGCGACCGAGTCGCCGCCGCCGCTGGGCGACCAGCCCGACAGGCTCACCACGTGGGCCGCCACGCCGGAGACCAGGAACACCGTCAGGCTCCACCCGCGCCCGAGCACGGACTCGGCCACCGCCCCGATCACCAGCAGGGCCGAGAGGTTCATCGCGATCTGCGCCCAACCCGAGGACTGCACCAGCAGCGCCGTCCCGGCCCGCCACCACTGACCGTCCGTCAGCGCACCCGGGCGGCGCCCCAGCTCACCGATCACCGACGGAGCCACGGACTGGACCACCGCCATCACCGCCATCACCACGAACAGCGCGGACGTGACCCACGGCCGCCGCGCCCACGCCGCGCGGACCACCGCCACCACCTCGCCCGGCCCGCCGCCGTCCCCGGCCGCGGCTCCCCCCACGAGTACCAACGTCCGCAGCCCCACACCCACCACCACGGCAGCGCTCGCGTACAACCCGATCACATGCGGCGACATCGCCCCACCCCCGTTCGACACCCCGGGGCACACCGCCCCGGCCGACCGCCCATCCTTCCGGTGTGACCAGGCCGCCCGCCAGAGCCGAAGATCATCGGGCGGGCGTGACATCCGTCATGCCGATCCGCCGCTCACACTCGGACCGGGGAATCCCGGGCCGCGGTGCGGGGCACCGCGGCCCGGGAGCCGATCGCCTCGGCGATCACAGCTCTCGACGGAGCCGTCGCCGTCCTCGACCGGCACGTCCCGGCCGCCTGCCGTCAGGACTTGGCCGGCTGCCTCATCGACCTCGGCCGCATCGACGAGGCCGTGGCGGTCCTCCGGCAGCGCAGCCCCCCAGTGGCCCGAACCGGCGCCCGGCCACGTGGTAGGGCGAGCCCCCGGTTCCGACCGTCCGGCACGCCTTCTCCTGAACGGTTTGACGGGCGGTTTGCGTCCTCGCTGCCACGGGCCGGTCATGATCTTGCGGGTGTAGTGTCTTCGAGATGTGCCGATGCGGACTTCGTCGGGGTGGAGCGCACGGCAGACGGCGGTCGACTTTGGGGGTCAGATGCCGGCGGTTCGGCGGATCATGTCGCGCAACGCTCGCTTCCAGCAGTGGGAATCACTGCTCGGCAACCGCAACAAGCGGACGCGGGCTGGAGAGTTCCTGGTGCAGGGCGTACGTCCGATCTCCTTGGCGGTCCAGTACGGCTGGCCCGTCCGGGCGTTGATCTTCGACTGCAAGCGAAAGCTGTCGCGGTGGGCGGAGGAACTGCTGCGGACGGTCGACGCCGAGCGGATCGCCATGGCACCCGAGATGCTGGCGGACCTGGGGGAGAAGAACGAGAGCGCGCCGGAAATGGTCGCCGTGGTGGAGATGCCGGCCGACGATCTGAGCCGGCTGCAACGGGCCGGGAGCAACTTCCTGGGTGTCCTGTTCGACCGGCCGACCAGCCCTGGCAACATCGGCAGCATCATCCGGTCCGCGGACGCCTTCGGTGCGCACGGGGTCATGGTCTCGGGCCATGCCGCGGACGTGTACGACCCCAGGGCGGTTCGGGCCAGTACGGGATCCCTGTTCGCACTGCCCGCCGTGCGCGTGCCGTCGCCCGACGACGTGATGGCCTGGGTCGGCAAGCAGCGGGTCCACGGGCAGTCGATCGCCTTGGTCGGCACCGACGAGAAGGGTGACTGCGACGTCTTCGACTTCGACTTCACCCAGCCGGTGCTGCTGCTGATCGGCAACGAGACGTCGGGGCTGAGCAACGCCTGGCGGGAGTTGTGCGACCACACGGTCAGCATTCCGATGCACGGCTCGGCGAGTTCTCTGAACGCGGCGAACGCCGCGACCGCGGTGCTGTACGAGGCTTCGCGGCAGCGGCTCGCCGCCGTGAATCGCCCGGCCTCGCGCGTCGATCTCGCCGACCGGCGCTGCAGCGGGGCACCGACACCCTGACCATGGGAGGGACTGACCCCCCCCACACACACACAGGGACCGACACCTGCGGCGCCGGCTCCCGTCCCTCGCGCGGCGCCTCCTGCTCTCCTCGATGGGGTGCAGCGGTACCCGGCGAGCCACGCCGTATCCAGGCTCTTCCATTTCGTTCCTCGTAAGGCGAAACGTGGCCGGGACACGGCGTGTTCTGCCTGTCAGTCCAGGTCGGCGTCCGACGGAAGCGGCAGGGAGGCCCCATGTGTCGAGGTGGGCGTCGGCCTCGGAGGCTTCGGCGGCTTCGAGGGGGCCGGTTTCGAGGTGGGCGTCGGCTTCGGAGGCTTCGGCGGCTTCGGGGGTTTCGAAGGGGCCGGTGTCGAGGTGGGCTTCGGCGGCTTCGGTGGCTTCGAGGGGGCCGGCTTCGAGGTGGGCGTCGCCTTCGAGGCGGACGGCGCCGGGCGGCGGTCCGTGGTCTGGGCGGCAACGGCGTTGCCGTGGGCGTCGTGCGGTGGAGATGCGCCGGCGACGCTGACGGCAACGCATCCGGTAGCCAGGATTCCGGCTGCCGCAGCTATGGCGATTCCTGCTTTCATCATTCCTTTTCCGGGGATGGGCTGTTGGGCTGTTGGTCGGGTGGGCCCGCGGCCGGGGGAGGGGGCACCGCGGGCCTTGGCGATGTGCGCCGGTACACGCGGTGACCTCTGGTCACCAGTCGGCGGAGGCGTGTCGGAGCAGGTCAGGGGCGGGTGAGAATGGTCGCCGCTGGCCCGGTGGGACGGCTGTGGTGGGCAGAGCCTGCGGCAGGACGACACCGCTCAAGACCGACCACACCTCCGGTGGAACCACGGAGGCTTGGGCCCCCGATGGTGGAAACGCCCGTCGAACCGTCCTGGGTTCACCGTCCTCATTTGTGGTCGTGCAGGAAGGCGGGGATCTCGTCACGAGTCGGGTAGTTCGGCAGGGGCGCCGGCTTGTCCTGAAGGAACGCGGTGATGACGGCTGCGGCTCGGTCGTCGTTGTCGTCGAGGCCGTTCCACATGTGGTGTCCGACTCCGGGCATGTACTGCGTGCGCTGGATGGCGGGGTCGTCGGCGAGGATGGTGGTCTCCCATTGACGGACCTGGGAGGAGCATTCGGCGATCATCAGCATCGCGGGGGTCCGGGACTGCCTCAGTTGTGGTGCGATGGAGGGCGAGTCCTTCACCGTCTGCTGGATGCGGAGGCTGGCGGCGGGGCTGAAGGAGAAGTTCTGCGCACTGTCCTCGACGGGGATGCGGTGCGCGTCGCGCGCGCAGTAGGCGGACGCGGTGTCGCTGCCGAGGTCGGCGGCGGTGAACGCGTTGTCGCCTTCGGCCTGTCCGACCAGTGCGTTGTGAGGGGTGAGGAGCCCGAGTCGCAGGAGACCGAACGCCACGGCGTACCGGGGGACGTTCGTCGATCGTGGTCCGGTCATGGCCGGTGCGAGGTCGCGCGCGGACTCCCGTCCCTTCTGCCCGGTGATCCCGGTGGTGGGACCGTCCACCGGGCCGGGTTCGGCGATGATCGCCCGGTGCAGGCGCGTGGCGGCGTCGGGGTCGGCCAGGGCCCGGGTGAGCACGACCGCGCCTGACGAGAATCCGAGGACGTCGGTCGTGCCCCTGCCCAGGCGGTCGATGAAGGCGGTGAGGTCCTGGACCGACCTGGAGATCGTGTACTGGTCCATGGGGAGCAGGTCGCTCCGTCCGCCGCCGGCCTGCTCGTAGGTGTAGACGTCGTAGCCCTGCTGCGCGAGGAGCTGCAGGAACCGGTGGTCGAGCAGCGAGATGCCGCGGACCGGTCCTCCGTTGAGGTACACGAGCGGGATGGCATGCCCGGCGTCGGGCTTCGCGGGCGGGTAGTGGTACACGGCGACACGGCTGCCCGTGGCCAGGCTCCAGTGCTCCGTGGCCACGAAGGGCAGGGCCGGCGGGTACTGCCGGGCCGTGGGCGCGGTCGGGACGCACACCGACGCCGTCAGCGCCGCCGCCGCGATCACCGGCAGGAACGGCACGAGCCGCGCCGCCCGGGTGCGACGGCGACTCCGCCACAGTGCGGCTGCGGTTCCGACTCCGAGGGCCAGTAACCATGCGGCGAGCCCTGAGCCTGCCCCGTCCGTGAGGACGACGAAGGTGAGGAAGGCGACGACCAGCGTCGCGAAGGCCGCCAGGGCCAGCGACATGCGGCCGGCCAGGCGGATGGCAGAGGTGGGCAAGGCGGACCCCCAAAGTTTCGGAACGCTGTTTCAAAACGACGTTATCAGAGGGGGTAGGCTTCTGGCCGTGGGTAGGCCCAGAACAAACGACGAGGCCGTCAAAGAGCGGCTTGTGGAGTGCGCGACCGAGATGCTCGCCACCCGTCCGCGGGAGTCGGTCACCGTCCGCGCCGTGGCCGCTGCGGCCGGGACGTCGACAACGGCGGTGTACTCGCTGTTCGGCGGCAAGGACGGGCTGATCGGCGCGGTGCGCGACGAAGCCGTTGCCGGCCTGTTCGAGGCCGTGACGGCGGTGCCGACCTCCGAGGACCCCCTCGCCGACATCTACGCACTGGCCGTGGCATACCGGCGATGGGGGCGCGAACACAGCAACCTGTACTCGGTGCTGTTCGGTGGAGTGCAGTCCTTCGAACCGTCGGAAGCGGTCGGTACGAGTGACCCCATCGGGCCGCTCACCGCAGCGATCGACCGGGCCGTGACAGCGTCCGACCTCGACGGCCCGGCAACGTCGATCGCCCTCTCGCTCTGGGTGACCCTGCACGGGCTTGTGACACTCGAACTTGCCGGGGCATTCGACGCGCCCACAGCGCAGGCCGCGTTCCGGTCGACGATCCACGCCACGCTGCGCGGCTGGGCGACTCCGGCGGCATTCAGCAGACTTCGCCAGAGCGAACTGGCTCCTTGACAGAGCTGGGCAACGGCCTCCGAAGCGGCGTCAGGCTTTGGAGGCAATCCACTTGGTGTCCGGTGCCACCCCGTAGCCGAGGGAACCGGCCATGGTGGGGCCCGCCGGGTCCACCGCGAGCCGATGCAGGCCTCGGCCTGCGTCGGCTGCGGCCGGTTTCGGGGCACAGGGAAGCACGAGTCGGGGTCGCAAGGCTCTCAAACGCCCAGCCTGGATAAGGGCCCGGGTCATCCCCCAGGGCAGCGTCGTTCTGTGGATGTGTCCGGTTTGGTCACGTGATGCAGAGGGTGGCGAGCGGGCGGTGGGGGTCGCGGGCATGATGGCGGAG
>NZ_JBEORY010000031.1:0-90430 GCF_040302665.1 Kitasatospora sp. NPDC097691
CGCGGGTGTGTGCGTCCTCGTCGTTGATCCCGGCGGTGAACAAGCTGGGTTCGCTGCCGGTGCAGTTGTCGGGTTCGTCGGAGTTGAAGGCGAAGTACCTGGGGGCGCTGGCGCGGGGCGAGGGGATGTTCTCGTACTGCCTGTCGGAGCCGGAGGCGGGTTCGGACGCGGCGGGGATGAGGACCCGGGCGGTTCGGGACGGGGACTTCTGGGTGCTGAACGGTGTGAAGCGCTGGATCACCAATGCGGGTGTGTCGGAGTTCTACACGGTGATGGCGGTGACGGATCCGGAGCTGCGGTCGAAGGGGATCTCGGCGTTCGTGGTGGAGAAGGGCGACGAGGGTGTGTCGTTCGGTGCTCCGGAGAAGAAGCTGGGGATCAAGGGGTCGCCGACGCGTGAGGTGTACTTCGACAATGTGCGGATCCCGGCGGACCGGATGATCGGTGCGGAGGGTACGGGTTTCGCGACGGCGATGAGGACGCTGGACCACACGCGGGTGACGATCGCGGCGCAGGCGGTGGGGATCGCGCAGGGTGCGCTGGACTACGCGAAGGGGTACGTGAAGGAGCGCCGGCAGTTCGGGAAGGCGATCGCGGAGTTCCAGGGTGTGCAGTTCATGCTGGCGGACATGGCGATGAAGCTGGAGGCGGCGCGGCAGCTGACGTATGCGGCGGCGGCGAAGTCGCAGCGTGGGGACGGGGATCTGACGTTCTTCGGTGCGGCGGCGAAGTGCTACGCGTCGGATGCGGCGATGGAGATCACGACGGACGCGGTGCAGTTGCTGGGCGGGTACGGGTACACCCGTGACTACCCGGTGGAGCGGATGATGCGGGACGCGAAGATCACGCAGATCTACGAGGGCACCAACCAGGTCCAGCGCATCGTCATGGCCCGCAACCTCCCGTAAGGCGGCCCCACACCAGCGCCGACGGCCGGAGCGGAGCGCGCCCCGGCCGTCGGCGCCCGGGCCGGTGGGCCCGGTGTTAGGTTGCCGAGAATGAGCGAGAAGGAAGAGCTGCCCATGAACGACGGGCCCGTCAAGCCCGCGATGCGCGAGGCGCTGGTCGCCGCGGCCTTCGAGCTCTTCCTGGAGCGCGGCTTCGAGCAGACCACCGTCGACGACATCGTCTCGCTGGCCGGAGTCGGCCGGCGCTCCTTCTTCCGGTACTTCCCGGCGAAGGAGGACGTGGTCTTCCCCGACCACGAGCGCAGCCTCGCCGAGATGACGGAGTTCCTGGAGTCCGGCAGCGGCGAGGAGGACCCGGTCAAGCACGCCTGCGACGCCGCCCGCCTGGTCCTGCGGATGTACGCCGAGCAGCCGTCCTTCTCCGTCCAGCGCTACCGGCTGACCCGCAAGGTGCCCGGCCTGCGGGCGTACGAGCTGTCGGTGGTCTGGCGCTACGAGCACACCCTCGCGGCCTACCTGCGCGGCCGCTTCGACGACCGCCCGGACGGCCCGCTGCGCGCGGACGTCATCGCCGCGGCCGTCGTCGCCGCGCACAACCACGCCCTGCGCACCTGGCTGCGCTCGGGCGGGGAGAGCGACTGGGTGGCCGAGGTGGACGCGGCGATGGCCTTCGTCACCGGCACCTGGAGCGACCGCCCGTCCGAGGCGGGCGGTGAGGGCGAGTCCGACGAGGTCGTGGTGCTGGTCGCCAGCCGGCGGGCGCCGCTGTGGCGGATGGTCCAGGGCATCGAGAGCGCCCTGGGCGGCGACACCCGGCAGGCCTGACCGGCGCGGGCGGGAAGCCGGCCCGGGGGCAGCGGGCTGTCAACGTTCGGTGTGCCAGGAGCCCCTTCGGGGGACGGGAAGTGAACTTCCGTCGATTCCCGGGTGGTCGCGCCGGCCCATGCGCCATAACGGAGGGGTCCCTGTCCTACCGACTCCGAGGACCCGACACCCATGCCGATCAGCAACTACGGCGTGCTCGCCGCCACCGTCGTCGACCGGCGCCGCGAGGGCGGCGCCGACACCCCGCACTACCAGATCCACCTGCGCGACGGTCAGGGCGCCGACTACCGCGCGGCGGTCAACGTCCTCTCCCAGCAGGCCCCCTCGGACCTGCTCTACATCGTCGTCGAGGACTTCCGGCACCCCGTCACCGAACTCCTCCCGCCGGCCGGCAGCGGCTGGAACGCGCTGTCCTCCCGCCCGGACACGGCGAGCCTGGACTTCGTCCGCGGGCAGCTGTTCGACCCCGCCGCGATGCGCGTCCTGCCGCCCGACGCCCCGGGCGCGGACAACGACCTCGCCGACCTGCTCGACCACCACGTCCAGCAGGCGATCGCCGGCCCGGCCGCCGCCGTCTACGTCTTCGGCCAGCGCTTCGGCCCCGAACCCACCACCCCCGACAAGGTGTTCGGCTTCCTCCCGGGCAACGGCGTCCACGACATCCACATGAACCAGGGCAACAGCGGCCGGTTCAAGGCCGACGACGGCGTCCGGCAGGACGGCGGCCTGCTGATCCACCTGCCCGCCCGGAACCGCTGGACCGCGATCTTCCTCGCCTTCCAGTCGCAGTCCTGGCACACCGACGACCGCACCGGCCACACGATCCCCGCCCGCACACCCGTCCCGAAGCCCACCCGGCACCACCAGCCCGCCGACCGGCAGCACTGAGACGGGCGAGCCCCGGTGCCCCGGTGCCCCGGGCCCGGGGCACCGGAACCACCGGATGCCCTGGCGCCCTGAGGCCCCGAAGCCCCGAAGCCCCGGGAAAACAAAAGGAACCCCAGACGAATCTGGGGTTCCTGTCGGTGTCCGAGGGGGGACTTGAACCCCCACGCCCGATAAAGGGCACTAGCACCTCAAGCTAGCGCGTCTGCCATTCCGCCACCCGGACTAGGTGTCGTCCTCGCGGCTTCCGATCTCTCGTCCGTCGCGCTGACAGATGTAACTGTAGCAAAGATCGGCTTGGGCTCCCAAAACGGTTTCCGACCGGGGCACGGGGCGGGTGGCGGGAACAAGGGCCGGCCTGTGGCGGGGGCGTGACCAGGGGGTTTCGGGGGCGTGCGGGGGGTGGATCCGGCTCGGGGGCTGGGGGAGGATGGGCGGACGTGCTCGTACGGCCCGGGTGCAGGTCCTGGGGGTGGCGCGCTGGTGCGTCGGTGCGGGCCAGAGACGAGGAGTGACCGTGAGCGAGCGGAGCGAGTCGACGGCGCCGAAGGTGACGGCTGAGTCGGAGGTCGCCGGGATCTGTCGCGATCTGATCCGGATCGACACCAGCAACTACGGGGACGGCTCCGGCCCGGGCGAGCGCAAGGCGGCCGAGTACGTCGCCGAGCAGCTCGCCGAGTTCGGACTCGAACCGAAGATCTTCGAGTCGGCCAAGGGCCGCGCCTCGACGGTGGTGCGGATCGAGGGCGAGGACCGTTCCCGCCCGGGCCTGCTGATCCACGGCCACACCGACGTGGTGCCGGCCAACGCCGCGGACTGGACGTACGACCCGTTCGGCGGCGAGATCGCCGACGGCTGCGTGTGGGGCCGAGGCGCGGTCGACATGAAGGACATGGACGCGATGACCCTGGCGGTCATCCGCGACCGGCTGCGCACCGGGCGCAAGCCCCCGCGCGACATCGTGCTGGCCTTCCTCGCCGACGAGGAGGCCGGTGGCACGTACGGGGCGCGCTACCTGGTGGACAAGCACCCGGGGCTGTTCGAGGGCGTGACCGAGGCGATCGGCGAGGTCGGCGGCTTCTCGTTCACGGTCAACGACCAGGTCCGCCTCTACCTGGTGGAGACGGCCGAGAAGGGCATGCACTGGATGCGCCTGACGGTCGAGGGCCGGGCCGGCCACGGCTCGATGGAGAACGACGACAACGCGATCACCGAGCTGTGCGAGGCGGTCGCGCGGCTCGGCCGGCACCAGTTCCCGCTGCGGATCACCAAGACCGTCCGGGCCTTCCTGGACGAGCTGTCGGACGCGCTCGGCGTCGAGCTGGACCCGGAGAACATGGACGAGACGCTGCGCGTCCTCGGCGGCATCGCCAAGATGATCGGCACCACGCTGCGCAACACCGCCCAGCCGACCATGCTCGGCGCCGGGTACAAGGTCAACGTGATCCCCGGTCAGGCCACCGCGCACGTGGACGGCCGCTTCCTGCCCGGCTACGAGGAGGAGTTCCTGGCCGAGCTGGACAGCGTGCTCGGCCCGCGCGTGAAGCGCGAGAGCCTGCACTCGGACAAGGCGATCGAGACCGGCTTCGACGGGGCGCTGGTCGAGGCGATGCAGACCGCGCTGCGCGCGGAGGACCCGATCGCCCGCGCGGTCCCGTACTGCCTGTCGGGCGGGACGGACGCCAAGTCCTTCCAGGACCTGGGGATCCGCTGCTTCGGCTTCGCGCCGCTGCAGCTGCCGCCGGAGCTGGACTTCGCCGGGATGTTCCACGGCGTGGACGAGCGGGTGCCGGTGGACGGCCTGAAGTTCGGCGTCCGGGTGCTCGACCGGTTCATCGACGCCTGCTGATCGGTTCGCCGTCGCCCGCTGATCAGGCGACTGGGTCGGCCCGCTCCCGGGGTTCCGGGGGCGGGCCGACCGCATTGTCGGAGCTGATGATTGTGGGACGGGCTCAGGGAGATCGACAGAAACGATTCTCCCCGGAAATCTGCGCCGATTATTTGTGCGAGACCTCACCGGTGCGGGTGAATGGGAAATCTGTTCCGTACCCCGTTTGCCGCAGCGTCGTTCATCCCTGTGCAGCCCGCCGAACGGGTTGCGTTGTCCGTACAGGAGGAATGATGAAGGTCAAGAAGATCGCCGCCGTCGCCGCCGCCACCGGTGGCCTGGTGCTCGCCGCCGCCGGTGTCGCGTCCGCTCACAGCGGCGCCGAGGGTGTGGCCGCCGGTTCCCCGGGCGTCGTCTCCGGCAACCAGATCCAGATCCCGGTTCACGTCCCGGTGAACGTCTGTGGCAACACCGTCAGCGTGATCGGCGTGCTGAACCCGGCGTTCGGCAACCACTGCGCCAACTTCTGAGTCGACCTCCGGGCCGCTGAGGCCCGTTGAGAGGACTCGACCCGGCCCCCGGGCGGCGGACGCGCCGCACCGGGGGCGTTCGCGTGCGCGGCGAGCATCCGGCAGGTCGCGCACGATGTGCGGTGAGCATCCGGCGGACCGGGATACAGGTCGGCGGCACGATCGCTCGATCGGGTGAAGCTGCAGCGTTCGGCCCAACCTCACCGTTCGCCCCTCGTTAACTCCTGTGCAGTCGAAGACCCTGCGTGATTTACGGATAGGCAAAAATTCCGACTTTCATAAGGTTCACGTCAAGGTCGAAACCTCGTCTCGAAAACGTCAGGGGAAAACATGAGGAATGTAGCCAAGAAGGGGATCCTCACGGCCGTGGCCACCGGCAGTGTGCTGGCCTCGACCGCCGGCTACGCCTACGCGGGCGCCGAGGCGCAGGGGGGTGCCGTCGGATCACCCGGCGTCGCCTCGGGCAACTCGGTGCAGGTGCCGGTCGAGGTGCCGATCAACGCCTGCGGCAACACGGTAGACATCATCGGTGCGCTGAACCCGGCTTTCGCCAACCGGTGCGCCAACGCGAGCGGCGGTCGCCACGCGGCCCCCCAGGGCAGCCAGGCCGGCAGCGGCACCGCGGGCTCCGGCACGGCGGGATCCGGCACCGGCGGGAGCCGGGGCACCACCGCCTCGGGGTCCTCGGCCTCCGGCGTCGCCGCGGGCTCGCCGGGCGTCGCCTCCGGCAACAGCATCCAGGCCCCGGTGCACGTCCCGGTCAACGCCTGCGGCAACTCCGTCAACGTGGTCGGCGTCGCCAACCCGGCCTTCGGCAACGAGTGCGGCAACGTGGCCCAGCCCGCCCCGCCGCCCGCCCCGAAGCCGAGCGACGACTGCCCCCCGGAGAGCAGCCACCCGACCCCGCCGAAGACCGGTGGCGACACCACCCCGGGCATCCCCCGCAACGGCGGCCCGTCCACCCCGCCCGCCGCCACCGCTCCGAGCACCCAGGCCGTCCCGGCCGCCGCCCGGACGTCGGCCCCGGCCACCACGCCGAGCGCCCCCGTCGACAGCCAGCTGGCCTCCACCGGCGCCGGCGGCGTCGAACTGCTCGGCGCGGCCGGGCTGGCGCTGCTGCTCGGCGGCGGCGTGCTCTACCGCCGCGCCCGCGCCGGGGCCCGCTGACCCCTCGCAGCCGCGGACCCGCGCGTCCTCGCACAGACGACGCGCACCCACCGTGGAGAACGACACACCCGCGGTCGCCGGATGAACGGGCGGCCGCGGGTGCGTGAGGGCTTCGTGCCGGTGCTCGACCGGGGCGGAGCGACCCGCTCGTCACCAGTTCCGGACCTGGCGGATGATCCTCCGCTTGAGCCGGACCGTCCGGCTGCCGTCGGGGAACAACCTCAACCGGTCGAGCTCCCAGTGCCCGTACTCGGCTTGCTCGGTGAGCAGTTGGCGGGCCGCGTTACGCGTGGTGCCGCGCGGCATGCGCAGCGACTGGTACTCGTACTCCGGCTGCCGGACCGGCTTGCGTGGGATCAAAACGCTCCTCCTGGGGATCACCTGCGGCCAAGCCTACGGCCTGCCCCGGACAGCCGGCCCGGGTATTTCCGGCCGTCCTCCCGTGCGGAAGCGGCGACCCGGGGGCCTGCGACCCGAGCAGGCGACTGACATGGCATCAGTTCTGTTGCTCCTGGGGAGGGGATACCCCGATCCCGGCGCGCGAAGCGGTACGCGGACGGCCCCGCCTGACCTGCTGCGCGCCCTCTGCGCCGGTCCCACGCCGGTTCCGCAGGGGGACGTACCCGTGCAGATCGGACATCAGGGGGGAAGTTGCGGTGAAATCGCGGGTGTAGGTGACAACCGCTGTGCGTACCGCCACCGCGGGGAGATAGCGTCTGCACCATGTCTGATGCCGCGCAGCCCACCATTGCCGAGGTACGCGCCGCCGCTGAGGCGGTCAAGGCCGCCATCGACCGTCATCTGGAAGCGGTGTCAAGCCCCAACACAGCCGATGATCCCGCCGTGTCCGCTGCCTACGAGCAGCTCGCGACGGCGGCCATCGCCTACGACCAACTCCTGTACGAGGCCTACGACGAGGTCACGCCCTTCGAGATTCCCGGGGACGAGGGGCCCGGCGGGTACCACGGCCCCGAACAGCCCGAGGCGATCAGCGTGTTGATCCGCCGTGACTACCACGTCGTCGACCCCAAGCGCTTGCGCGCCCAGGCCGAGCGGCTCGACGAGTCGCTGACCCCGGGTGGCGCCGGCGCGGGCGGGGTGAACGCCGCGATCGGCGTGCTGTTCGGCGAGTACGAGCCGGACGAGATCGCCGCGCGCAGCGAGGAGTTCGGCCTGGAGGAGGCGGACTCGACGCTCTGGGTCGCGGCGGCCGAGCCGACCGAGCCGGGGGAGTGGCTGCCGGAGCCCTTCGAACACGCCGACCCGCAGCTGCTGATCTGCCGGTTCGACGTGAGCGAGGTCTACGACGACGAGGACCCGGACGACTGACGGCGTCCGGGACGGACGACGGGCGGGCCCCACGACGGTGGGGGCCCGCCCGACGCATGTCTGCGGCTCGGCGCGGCCACGGCGCAGCGCCTCTGCGGCTCAGCGCTCGCGGCCTCAGTACGCCGAGGCGGCGTTCTCGGCGAGGACCGCCCGCAGCCGGGTGGTGCGCGGCTGCGCCGGGCGCTCGGCCACGGCCTGGGCGAGCGCCGGGCCCGCCGCGTGCACCACGGACAGGTGCCGCTCGCCCCGGCCGAAGGCGGTGTAGACCCACTGCCGGGTGAGCCCCGGGGCGGCGTCCTCCGGGAGCACGACCACCGCGCCCGGCCAACGGCGGCCGAGTGCCTGGTGGACCGTCAGCGCCCAGCCGTGCCGCAGCCGGGCGACCTCGGTGGGCGGGACGGTCCGGTGCGAGCCGTCCGCGTACTCCAGGTGCAGGCCGGCGGCGTCGCCGTCCAGCACCCGGGCCGGGTGGGTGATGCCGGGCGCCGGTGAGTCGACCACCCGGTCACCCGGGTCGAAGCCGCCGAACCGGCCGGGGCCGGGGTTGAGCCGCGCCTTGGCGGCGGCGTTCAGCACCCGGGTGCCGGCCGCACCGCCGTGGCCGGGCGTGAGCAGCACCACCTGCTCGGCGGGGATGCCGAGGGCGCGGGGGATGGAGTCGGTGAGCAGTTGGATGGCGCGGTGGACGGCCTCGCCGGCGTCCTTGGCGGTCAGGATGACCACCTCCTTGTCCGGCGCGTCGACCGGCTGGAGCTCGCCGATGCCGACACCGGAGACCAGCTCGCCGATCGGGCCGAAGTCCGGGGTGCGGGAGGCGACCGCCGGGCAGGCCTTGGCGGCCAGCAGGTCGGCGAAGAAGCGGCCGGGGCCGGCCGACCAGAGCTGGCCGGGGTCGCCGCTGAGCACCAGTCGGGTGCCGTCGGCGAGCGCCTCCAGGACGGTCGCGGCCAGTTCGACGTCCAGCAGCGGGGCGTCCAGGACGACCAGCAGGTCCAGGGCGAGCATGCCGTCCGGGGCGCGGCCGGGGCCGGCGGCGCCGGAGAGCAGGTCGGCCAAGGTGACCACGGCCGTCCCGGCGTCGGCCGCGGCGTCCGTGCCGGTTCCGGCTCCGGCTCCGGCGCCGCAGAGTGCGGCGAAGGAGTCCCGGCCCTGGTCGGTCCAGGTGGCGGCCCAGGCCCGCAGCCCGAGGCCCCGGGCGGCGGCGATCAGCGCGGCCGGTTCGGCGCGGGCCGCGTCGCCGCCGCTGTGCAGCACCAGGGCGCCGTCGGCGACGGCGCGGATCAGGGCGGTCGCGGAGGAGGACGGCGCGGCCTCGGCGGCGGCCTCCCAGGCGGCCGGGCCGGGAGCGGCGGCAGGGGCGTCAGGGGCGGTGCCAGCCGGGGCATCGGAGTCGGCCTCGGCGCCGCCCCCTTCACCGGACTCCTCGCCGGACTCCGAGTCGGCCACCGTGTCGGTGCCCTCGGCGTCGGCCTCCGCCGGCTCGACGTCCTCGCCCGGGACGAAGGTGGCCATCAGCTGGACCAGCCCCTCGGCGAGGGTGTCCTCCGCCATGGCCAGCCGCTCCAGCGCGAGCAGCGTCCGGGTCGGCGGCTCGTCGTCCTCGCCGCCCGCCGCGTGCGCCTCGGCCAGCTCCTCCTGGAAGGGCAGCACCCGCCCGTCCTCGACCGCGGCTTGGATCGCGGCCGCCGGGTCCGGCATCCGGAGCCGTTCGAGCCCGGCGGCCACCTCGGTCAGTTCCAGGGCCGAGTGCCCGCGCAGCACCGCCTGCTCCAGCAGCCACGGCACCAGCGCCTGGGCGCGGCGCTCGTCGCCCGGACCGGCAGCGGGGCCGAGCAGCCCGCGGGCGAAGCCGTCCGCGTGCTCGGGACGGACGCCGGGCAGGTCCAGCACGGCCCACGGGTTCGTGCGCAGCCGCTCGGCGGCGTCGTCGCCGAACTCGGCCACGGCGGCCGCCGCCAGCTCGGCCGGGGCGCCGCCGGCGGTCAGCACCGCGGCGGCCTCCTGGAGCGCGTCGCCGCGCGGCCCGTCGGGGACAGCGGCGGCCGGGGCGGCCGCCGCCGGCGGGGCCTGCTCGGCCCGCGCGGCCGGCTCCGCCCTCCGCGGTGCCGGAGCCGACTCCCGGGCCGGAGCCGGCGCAGCGGTCCGCGGAGCCGAGCCGCCCGCCCCCTGCCGTTCGACGGCGCGGATCCGCTCCGCCAGCTCCGCGAGCTCCGCCGCCTTGTCGGCCGGAGTCGCCGTGGTCTCCGCCGGAGCGCCGTTCCCCGTGTCACTCATCGTCGTCCGCTCCATAGGTCACTCCACTGCACGTTCCGCTCGACGATCCGGCCCGGGCGTCACAGCTCGGTCCACCCCTGGTCCGGGTAGCGGTGCACCGGCGACGAGATGTCGTCCAGTGCGCCGCGGATCTCACCCGGAAGCGTAAGCGCCTCCACCGACAGCGCCGCCTGCAGCTGTGCCACCGTCCGCGCCCCGACCAGCGCGCTCGCCACTCCGGGCCGGTCCCGGACCCAGGCCAGCGCGACCGCCAGCGGGCTGCTGGCGAGGCCGTCGGCGGCGGTGGCGAGGGCGTCCACGATCCGCCGCGAGCGGTCCCCGAGGTACGGCTGGACGAAGCCGGACAGGTACGGGGAGGCGCCGCGCGAGTCCTGCGGGACGCCGTGCCGGTACTTGCCGGTGAGCACGCCGCGGCCGAGCGGTGAGCCGGCCAGCACCCCGGTCCCGGCGTCCAGCGCGGCGGGCAGCGCCTCCCGTTCGATCCCGCGCTGCAGCAGCGAGTACTCAAGCTGCGCCCCGGCCAGCGGAACCCGCCCGTGGTGGGCGCGCTGCCAGGTGGCGGCGCGGGCGAGCTGCCAGCCGCTGAAGTCGCAGACCCCGACGTAGCGGGCGCGCCCGGAGGAGACGGCGATGTCGAGCGCGCTGAGCGTCTCCTCGACCGGGGTCGCCGGGTCGAAGGAGTGCACCTGCCAGAGGTCGACGTAGTCGGTGCCGAGGCGGTGCAGCGAGGCGTCCAGGGCGGCGAGCAGGTGGCCGCGGGAGCAGTCGAAGCGGCGGGTGGAGTCGGGGACGCTGCCGGCCTTGGTGGCGATGACGAGTTCGGAGCGCGGGACCAGGTTGCCGGTGAGCCGGGAGATCAGGTACTCGGCGCCGCCGTCGGCGTACACGTCGGCGGTGTCGACCAGGTTGCCGCCGGCGTCCACGAACTCCTTGAGCTGTTCGGCGGCCTCGTGCTCGTCGGTGTCGCGGCCCCAGGTCATGGTGCCGAGGCCGAGCCGGGAGACCTGCAGGCCGGTGCGGCCGAGGTGACGCTGTTCCATCGGACGGGCCCTCCACTGGCCGGTGGGCCCGGGCGTCCCGGTAGCCCTGAAAACGCGCAGGTGGGGAGTGCGCTCCCCACGTCGGCTGAGCGTAGCGGCCGGTGCGCGGACAGGTGCGAAGACCCGCAGAACGGTCACCGCCGACGGCGACCGGGGGAGTGTGCCCCGGGCCGGCACTACTCGTCAGTAGCATGTCCGGCGCGGGCGCGGTTACCCTCGGCCCGACCCCAACCCACTGGAAGGTGCGGCAGATGCGACTCGGGATCAACCTCGGCTACTGGGGACTCGGCATGGACGCCGACAACATCGCCGTCGCCCAGGAGGCGGACCGGCTCGGCTACGCGGTCTGCTGGGCGGCGGAGGCGTACGGCTCGGACGCCGCCACCGTGCTCAGCTACGTCGCCGCGAAGACGGAGCGGATCGACGTCGGCTCGGCCATCTTCCAGATCCCGGCCCGCACCCCGGCCATGACCGCGATGACCGCCGCGACCCTGGACACCCTCTCCGGCGGCCGGTTCCGCCTCGGCCTCGGCGTCTCCGGCCCGCAGGTGTCCGAGGGCTGGTACGGCGTGAAGTTCGACAAGCCGCTGGCCCGCACCCGCGAGTACGTGGAGATCATCCGCAAGGCGATGTCCCGCGAGCGCCTGGTCCACGAGGGCGCGCACTGGACTCTGCCGCTGCCCGGCGGCCCGGGCAAGCCGATCAAGCTCACCGTGCACCCGGTGCGCGAGCACGTCCCGCTGTACATCGCCGCGATCGGCCCCAAGAACCTGGAGCTGACCGGCGAGATCGCCGACGGCTGGCTCGGCATCTTCTTCTCGCCCGAGCACGCCGCGATGTCCCTCGACCCGCTGACGGCCGGCCGCGCCAAGGCCGGGAAGACGCTGGACGGCTTCGACCTCTGCCCGACCGTGAACCTCGCGGTCGGTGAGGACGTCAAGGCCGGGGTCGACGCCCTGCGCTCGTACGCCGCGCTCTACATCGGCGGCATGGGCAGCAAGGAGAAGAACTTCTACAACCAGCTGACCCGGCGGATGGGTTACGAGCAGGCCGCCGACGAGATCCAGGAGAAGTACCTGGCCAAGGACTACGCGGGCGCCGCGGCCGCCGTCCCGCACGACCTGGTCGACGCCACCTCGCTGATCGGCGACGCCGCCCGGATCGCCGACCGGATGCAGGCCTACGCCGACGCGGGCGTCACCACGCTCACCCTGGCCCCCGCCGGGTTCACCCTGGACGAGCGGATCCGGGCGCTGCGCACGGGCGTCGAGGCCCTGGAGCGCGCCGGACTGGCCTGAGGCACCGGGGGAGCGGCCCCGGGGCCGGCCGGCTCCGGGCCCGCGGCCCGGCCGCGGGGTGTCCGGGGTGTGGCCCTGAGCGCCGGGTGTTCAAGCGGCACTACAGCCAGTCGTGCCGCTTGAACACCCGGTGCAGCACCACGCAGACCACGGCCATCAGCACCAGCACCGCCGGGTACCCCCAGACCTGGTGCAGCTCCGGCATGTGGTCGAAGTTCATCCCGTAGATGCCCGCGATCATGGTCGGCACGGCGGCCAGCGCCGCCCAGGCGGAGATCTTCCGCATGTCGTTGTTCTGCTGCACGCTGACCTGCGCCAGATTGGCGTTGAGGATGTCGGACAGCAGCCGGTCCATGCCGTCCACCTGGTCGTTCACCCGGGCCAGGTGGTCGGCGACGTCCCGCAGGTAGGGCGCCGTCTCGGGGCGGACGAAGCGGGCGCCGCGCTCCAGCGTCAGCATCGGCTCCAGCAGCGGGCCGGTGGCGCGGCGCACGGACATCACCTGGCGCTTGTAGCCGTAGATCCGCCCGGCGGTGTCGCGGCCGATCCGGCCGGGCGCGAAGACGTCCGCCTCCAGCTCGTCCAGGTCGACCTGCAGGGAGGTGGCCACGTCCACGTAGCCGTCCACGATGGTGTCGCAGACCGAGTGCAGCACCGAGCTGGGCCCGTAGCGCAGCAGTTCGGGGTCCTGCTCCAGCTGGGCCCGCAGGCCGCCGAGCGGGGAGTCCTCGCCGTGCCGGACGGTCATCACGAAGTCGGGACCCAGGAAGACCATCACCTCGCCGACCGAGACGACGTGCGCGCCGGGGGCGTAGCCGAGGGTCTTCATGGTGACGAACAGCGAGCCCTGGTAGGCCTCGACCTTGGGGCGCTGGTGGGCCCGGACGGCGTCCTCGACGGCCAGCGGGTGCAGCGCGAACTCCTGGCCGACGTGGTCGAGTTCCTCGGTGGTCGGTTCGAAGAGGCCTATCCAGACGAAGCCGTCCGGACCGGCCGCGCGGGCGGCGGCGAGCGCGCCGGCCAGGTCGTCGGGAGCCTCGATCCGGCGGCCGTCGCAGTAGGCGGCGCAGTGGACGATCATGCGGGCCATTGTCACCCGACCGGGGCCGTCGGGCACGGATCCGGCCCGGATTCGGGACGGAAGCGGGACGGAAGCGGGGCGGAAGCGGGGCACGGCCGGAGTGGATCCGGGGCCGGTCCGGGGCGGGATCCCGGGCGTGACCCGGCGGTGGTCCCGGGCGGAACGGCGCCACGGGACCGGCCCGCCGGGCCCGGAGCCGGACGGATAACCGGACGGTAACCGGCCCCCACGCCCGGGCCCCGAGGCCGTAGGCTGAACCCCATGCCCACCCTGCTGCTCGTCCGTCACGGCCGCTCCACCGCGAACACCGCCGGGATCCTGGCCGGTTGGACCCCCGGCGTGGATCTCGACGACACCGGCCGCGCGCAGGCCGCCGCGCTGGCGGACCGGCTGGCCGGCATCCCGCTGGCACAGGCCGTCAGCAGCCCGCTGGAGCGCTGTCGGCAGACCCTGGAGCCGCTGCTGGCCGCCCGGCCCGAGCTGGGCGCACCGGCCCGGGACGAGCGGCTCGGGGAGTGCCACTACGGCGAGTGGACCGGCCGTCCGCTGGCCGAGCTGGCCAAGGAGCCGCTCTGGCGCACCGTCCAGGACCACGCCGCCGCCGCGGCCTTCCCCGGCGGGGAGTCGCTGCGCGAGCTGAGCCACCGTACGGTGAGCGCGGTGCGCGAGTGGAACGGGAAGATCGCCGCCGAGCACGGCGAGGACGCGGTCTGGATCGCCTGTTCGCACGGTGACGTGATCAAGGCGGTGGTGGCCGACGCGCTCGGCCTGCACCTGGACCACTTCCAGCGGATCAGCGTCGAGCCCTGCTCGGTCACCGCGATCCGCTACACCCCGCAGCGCCCCTTCGTGCTGAGGATGGGCGACACCGGCGACCTCGCCTCGCTGGCGCCGAAGACCGGCCCGGCCCAGGCCACCCCGGCCGGCGACGCGGTGGTCGGCGGCGCGGCCTGAGCCCCGCCGCCCGCGGCGGTACGGCTGCGCCGCTCCACGGCGCAAGCCCGCGGCACCCGTCCGGGCGGCACCGCCCGGGCCCGCGCGTGCCACCCCGCCCGCGGCCGTCGGCTCGGTCCCCGGCCGGAGCCCGAAGGTCGTAGGGTGACTTACGAGTCCGAACACCCGCGATCCCCCACGGCGGATCCGCGCCGACCGACACGATCCGGAGCGAGAGCGTGCCCCGTCAGGTCTTCTTCTACGACCAGCCCGAACGGTTCGTGGCCGGCACCGTCGGCCAGCCCGGCGCCAGGGCGTTCTACCTGCAGGCCAGCGCCCGGGGCCGGATCACCAGCGTGCTGCTGGAGAAGACCCAGGTCGCGGCACTCGCCGAGCGCATCGAGGAGGTCCTGGACGAGGCACTGCGGCGCAGCGGCGGCGACGCCTCCATCCCGGCCGCCGCCCCGAAGGACCTGCTCGACACCGCCCCGCTCGACCTGCCGCTGGAGCAGGAGTTCCGGGTCGGCACGATGGCCCTGGCCTGGGACGGCGTGGACGGCTGCCTGGTGGTCGAGGCGCAGGCGCTGGTCGAGGAGGAGGAAGAGGAGGACGCCGCCGAGGCGGTGTTCACCGACGACGACACCGGCCCGGACATGCTGCGGGTGCGGCTGTCCGGCGCGATGGCCCGGGTGTTCGCCAAGCGCGCGCTGGACCTGGTCGCGGCCGGCCGCAAGCCCTGCCCGTTCTGCAACCTGCCGCTCGACCCGGAGGGCCACCTGTGCCCGCGCGCGAACGGCTACCGGCGCTGAACACCGACACCCCTCCGCAGGCCGACCCGGCGGCCGCCGCCGCGCTGGCCGCCGACGTGCCCACCGCCCTCGCGCTGCTGCGCCAGGGCGAGCTGACCGTGCACGGCCGACTCACCGAGGCCTCCAACGCCGCGCTGTACTGCACGGTCGCGCACGGCTCGCTGAGCGCGCAGGCCGTCTACAAGCCGGTGGCCGGCGAGCGCCCGCTATGGGACTTCCCGGACGGCACGCTGGCCGGCCGCGAGGTCGCCGCGTACGAGCTGTCCGCCGCGACCGGCTGGGCGCTGATCCCGCCCACGGTGCTGCGTGACGGCCCGCACGGGCCCGGCATGGTGCAGCTGTGGGTCGAGCCGGACCCGCAGGCCGAGCCGCTGCTCGCGCTGCAGGACCCGCGCGGCCCCGAGGAGGGCTGGCTGCCGATCGTCCGGGCCGAGGTCGAGGGTGGGCGCACCGCGCTGCTGGTCCACCACGACGACCGGCGGCTGCGCCGGCTCGCGGTGCTGGACGCGGTGCTCAACAACGCCGACCGCAAGGGCGGTCACCTGATCCCGGCCGCCGACGGCCGGGTGTACGGCATCGACCACGGCGTCACCTTCAACACCGAGGGCAAGCTGCGCACCCTGCTCTGGGGCTGGGCCGGGGACCCGCTGCCCGTCGAGGCGCTGGAGGTGCTGGCGCGGCTGGCCGAGCAGTTGGACGGTGAGCTCGCCGAGCGCCTCGCCCCGCACCTGACGGGGGCGGAGCTGGACGCGACCCGGGCCCGGGTGGCCGAACTGCGGGGCTCCGGCCGCCATCCGCTGCCCTCGGAGGACTGGCCCGCGATCCCCTGGCCCCCGGTGTAGCCGCCCGGCCCGCGGTGCGGCCGTCCGGCGTCCGGGGCGGCCCCGCCGGGCCGGCGGCCCGGTCCGATGGTCTGGACCTGTTCCCGGAACAGGTCGCACACTGCTCCGATGGACGCGCGACGGACCACCCCCACTCCCCGCAGCACGCCGGACCTGCCGTTGCACCGCCTGCAGGTCCCGCTGCCCCAGCTGCTCCCCTTCGCCATCGGCAGCTTCGACGCGATCGGCCCGCTCTCCCGGGCGGGCTTCCCCCACCGGCACTCGTTCCACGAGATCGTCCACGTCACCGGCGGCCGCGGTGCCCACGTCCTGGACCTGGTCCACCGGCCGCTGGCGCCACCGCAGTTGTGCGTGATCACCCCCGGCCAGGTGCACTACTGGGCGGACACCGAGGAGCTCACCGGCCGGGTCCTGCTGTTCAACGAGGACTTCCTGCTCGGCCACCCGCAGGACCTCGCCGCCCTACGGGTCCTGGCCACCCGCCCCACCCTCGCGCTCGGTGCGCACGCCGACGCGATCGGCGCGCTGTTCGCCGACATGGAGCACGAGTACCTGACCAGGGCGCCCGGCTACCAGGGCGTGCTGCGGGCCAGTCTGCACATCCTGATCGTCCGGGCGCTGCGCGCCTGCGCCCCGGCCGACCGCCCGGCGGTGCCCGGCCGGCCCGCCGAAGTGGCCGCCGCCTTCACCCGGTTGATCGCCGGGCCGGGCGGGGTGCGGCACTCGGTGGTTTCCGGGGCCCGGGAACTCGGCGTCTCCCCGGGGCACCTGCAGACGCTGGTGAAGCAGGCCACCGGCCGGACCCCGGGCGGGCTGATCCGCCACCAGCAGACCCTGGAGGCCAAACGGCTGCTCGCCTGCACGGATCTGACGATACGTCAGGTGGCCAAGGAGGCGGGTTTCGCTGATCCGGCGTACTTCTGCCGCTTCTTCCGCCGGGAGACCGGGATGACGCCGGGGGAGTTCCGGTCCCGGGTCGACGGAAATCACCACGATCCCCGGATCACGTCCATCGCGGCCGCGCCGGACGGCCCGTAACTTTGCTGCTGGCCACCGGTGGCCGGCCCGGTGTGCGCGGGTGGGCGACCGGCCCGGTCCTTGTCATGCCCCCACCATGGCAAGGGCCGCCCCCACCCCTCCGCCTCACGACAGGGAGACGGCGTATGAGCGTGCCCGACGGCATGATCAGCCGCAAGACCGTACTGAAGGCCGCCGCCGCGCTCGGGGCCGCCCCGCTGCTGATCGGCGGTGGGGTCGCACTGGCCCGCGAGCAGGTCGGCACCGGCCGGACCCCGGACCTCACCCCCGACTGCCACGACGGCGACGACCCCACGATCGAGCAGACCGAGGGCCCCTACTTCAAGCCCGACTCCCCGCTGCGCGGCTCCATGGTCAACGACGGCCCCGGCACCCGGCTGGTCGTCAGCGGCTACGTCTTCGGTCTCGCCTGCCGGCCCGTCCCCGGCGCGCTGCTGGACTTCTGGCAGGCCGACGACAACGGCGCGTACGACAACGTCGGCTACACCTTCCGCGGCCACCAGTTCACCGACGCCAACGGCGCGTACAGGCTGGACACCATCGTGCCCGGCCTCTACCCGGGCCGGACCCGGCACATCCACGTCAAGCTCCAGGCCCCCGGTCGCCCGGTCGTCACCACCCAGCTGTACTTCCCGGGCGAGCCGCGCAACAGCACCGACACCATCTACGACGCCCGGTTGCTGATGAACGTCCGGCAGAACGGCAACGTCCGCGAGGGCAGCTACGACTTCGTGCTGAACGTGCCGCAGACCCCCGGCACGCCGAGCCCGACGCCCACGCCCACCGCCACCCCCACCGGCACGCCCACCACGCCGCCGCGCGGCAGCTGGGCGCCGGGCACCTCCTACCGCGCGGGCGACCGCGTCACCTACTCCGGCGTCTCCTACGTCTGCCTCCAGGCGCACACCGCCATGGTCGGCTGGGAACCGCCGAACGTACCGGCCCTCTGGCAGCGGTCGTAGCGGCTCCGGCCGCGTCCCCCGGGGAGCCGGGCGCCCGGTCGGCGGCAGGGCCGGCCGGGCGCTCACCCGCGCCCGGAACCGGTCGGTGGCACCGGAAACGATCGAAAACACCTGCAATACCAGTCGAGAACCGGTCGGGCAACGACATGAAGCGAATCCAGTCGATCTTGCGCACTGGTTAGGCTTTCAAATGTTCGCAAGGTTAAAGTTGTTTCCATGCATGCCTGGCCCGCCTCCGAGGTTCCCGCCCTGCCTGGTCAGGGTCACCCCCTCCGTATCCACGACACCGCAGCGGGTACGGTCCGAGAGGTCGTGCCGCAGGACGGCACCGCCCGGATCTACGTCTGCGGCATCACCCCCTACGACGCGACCCACATGGGCCACGCCGCCACCTACAACGCGTTCGACCTGGTGCAGCGCGTCTGGAAGGACGCCGGCCACGACGTCCTGTACATCCAGAACGTGACCGACGTGGACGACCCGCTGCTGCAGCGCGCGGTCGAGACCGGCCAGGACTGGGTGGCCCTGGCCGAGCGCGAGACCGCGCTGTTCCGCGAGGACATGACCGCGCTCCGCCTGCTCCCGCCGGCCCACTACATCGGCGCCGTCGAGTCGATCCCGTGGATCATTCCGATCGTCCAGAAGCTGCTGGCCTCCGGCGCCGCGTACGACGTGGACGGCGACATCTACTTCTCGGTCGATGCCGACCCGCACTTCGGCGAGGTCTCCGGCCTCACCCGCGAGGCCATGCGCCCGGTCTTCGCCGAGCGCGGCGGCGACCCGGACCGCCCCGGCAAGCGCAACCCGCTGGACGCCCTGCTCTGGATGGCCGCCCGCCCCGGCGAACCCGCCTGGGACACCGAGCTCGGCCACGGCCGACCCGGCTGGCACATCGAGTGCGTCGCCATCGCGCTGCAGTACCTCGGCATGTCCTTCGACATCCAGGGCGGCGGCAGCGACCTCTCCTTCCCGCACCACGAGATGGGCGCCGCGCACGCCCAGGTCGCCACCGGCACCCACCCGTACGCCAAGGCGTACGTGCACGCCGGCATGGTCGCCCTGGACGGCCAGAAGATGTCCAAGTCCCGCGGGAACCTGGTCTTCGTCTCGGCGCTGCGCCGCGAGGGCGTCGACCCGGCGGCGATCCGCCTCGCGCTGCTCTCGCACCACTACCGCGCCGACTGGGAGTGGACCAAGGACGTCCTGGACGAGGCCGTCGAGCGCCTCGCCCGCTGGCGCGCCGCGGTCTCCCGGCCGGACGGCCCGGCGGCCGAGCAGCTGCTCGCCGAGGTCCGCACGGCCCTCGCGAACGACCTGGACGCGCCCGCCGCGCTCGCCGCGGTCGACCGCTGGGCCGAGCGGCAGGAGGCCGAGGGCGGCACCGACATCGGCGCGCCCGGCCTGGTGACCCGCACCGTGGACGCCCTGCTCGGCGTCGCCCTGTAGTCCGGCACCGCAAGAATTCCGCACCACACGCCGAAGGGGCGCCAGGACGTTCGGTCCTGACGCCCCTTCGGCGTTGCGGTGACTACTCCTCCTCGGAGCCGTCCTGGCTCTCCCGGGCCGGGCCCGGTGCCTCCGGCTCGGGCGGCCGCTCCGCCGTGGCGTGCCCGGACACCGGCTTCTCGCCGGTCGGTCCGACGTTCTCCCGGCGGCGCAGGTAGCGCTCGAACTCGCGGGCGATGGCGTCCCCGGAGGCCTCCGGCAGCTCCGCGGTGTCCTGCGCCTCCTCCAGCTGCTGGACGTACTCCGAGACCTCGCTGTCCTCGGCGGCCAGCTGGTCCACGCCCAGCTGCCAGGCCCGGGCGTCCTCGCCGAGCTCGCCCGGCGGGATGCGCAGGTCCAGCAGGTCCTCCAGCTTGTTGATCAGGGCCAGCGTGGCCTTGGGGTTCGGCGGCTGCGAGACGTAGTGCGGCACCGCCGCCCAGAGCGTCACGGCCGGGACCCCGGCGTGCGTGCAGGCCTCCTGGAGCACGCCGACGATGCCGGTCGGGCCCTCGTAGCGGCTCTCCTCCAGGTCCAGCCGACGGGCCAGCTCCGGGTCGGAGGTCACCCCGCTGACCGGCACCGGGCGGCTGTGCGGGGTGTCGCCGAGCAGCGCGCCCAGGATCACCACCAGCTCGATGCCCAGCTCGTGCGCGAAGCCCAGCAGCTCGTTGCAGAACGAGCGCCAGCGCATGCTCGGCTCGATGCCGCGGACCAGCACGACGTCGCGGGTCGTCGGCTCCGTCACCCGGATCACCGAGAGCCGGGTGGTCGGCCAGGTGATCCGGCGGATGCCGCCGTCCATCCAGACCGTGGGCCGGTTGACCTGGAAGTCGTAGTAGTCCTCCGCGTCCAGGGCGGCGAACACCTTGCCGCCCCACGTCTCGTCCAGGTGCGCCAGGGCCGCGGACGCGGCGTCGCCGGCGTCGTTCCAGCCCTCGAAGGCGCAGACCATCACCGGGTCGATCAACTCGGGAACATCTTCCAACTCGATCACCCAGCGTCTCCCTCCGGTCGGCGGCAGGACCGGCACCGCCCCGGCTGGTTTGCCGGGGCGCCGACGGGCCGGCTGCCGACTGTCGAACCTCTCGTCTCCCATGGAACGCCTCGCCCCATGGTCCCTACCTGCCCAGCCTACGGGCTTTGATGCGCACCGCGGCCGGGCACCGGGACAGTCTGGGGGAGCCGGCCGCCCCGATCCAGCGGATATCGGCACCCGGCCGGCTGACGGGCCGTCAGGCACGGAGTGGGCGCGCACCGCGCCCGGCCGGTGGCGCAGCGCCACGGGCGTGCCGTGGCGGCCCGGCGGCGCGATGATGAACAGGCGGGGACCGGGCGGAAGGGGCCGGACCGATGAAGCGATGGCTGTGGATCGGCGCCGGCGCGGGCGCCGCCGCGCTGGCCGGCGCCGTGCTGCTGGCGGCGGACCGGGCGGGCCGCCGACTGCCGGTGGAGCACGTCACCGAGGGCGGACTCGAACTCGCCCAGCCGCCCGGCGCGGTCTGGGACGTGCTCACCGACATCGACCTCTACCCGGCCTGGCGCCCGGGCCTCACCCACGTCGAGCGGCTGCCCGCCGCGGCCGGTGGCCGGGTGCGCTGGCGCGAGTACGACCGGCACGGGCACACCACGTACGAGGTGGTGGCCAGCGAGGCCCCGCACCGCCTGGTGACCGGCATCGCCGACCCCGACCTGCCGTACGGCGGCACCTGGACGTACGTGCTCACCCCGGCGGGGCCGGGCTGCTCGCTGACCGTGACCGAGCGCGGCGAGGTCCGGCTGCCGCTGTACCGGGCCGTCTCGCACTACGTGACCGGCGAGGACGCGGCCGTGCACCGCTACCTGGGGGCGCTGGCCCACCGGCTGGCCGGCTGACGCCGCTACCGGACGTCCACCCAGCCGCGCCGGTACGCCGCCCAGTTCTCGGGCGTCGAGGCGAAGTCCACGTAGAGCGCGACGCCGAAGTTCGGCCGCCGCAGGTCCTCCCGGCCCAGGCCCAGCCGGACGCCGCGGACGGCCGCCTCGACGGTCTCGGCGTGGCCCCAGTGGCCCCATTTGTCGTCCCAGTAGAACGGCAGGCCGATCAGCAGGTCCACGTCGGCCGGGGTGACCTGCAGGGCGAGTTCGGTCTGCTGGGCGACGTAGCCGCCGTACAGCGGCTCGGTCGGCATCGAGGTGTCGTAGGTCATCACGGCGATCTGGTCGACCCGGCGGGCGGTCGCGGCGAAGTACGCCTGGTCCCACCACTTGCCGTGGTCGGTGAGCAGGATCCCGGCCGTGTGCAGGCCCGGGACCGGGTCGATCTGCGGGGCCGCCACCGAGAGCTTGGCGCCGCGCGCCGCGGTGACCGGGCGGACCTGGTCGAGCAGCGTCAGCCAACCGGCGGAACCGGGGCGGATCGGTTCCATGTCGAAGTGCACGCCGTCGAAGCCGAGGTCCAGCACCTGGCCGGCGGAGGCGGTGATCCGGTCCCGGGTCGGGGCGTCCTCCAGGTCCAGGGCGTCCTTCTCCGGCTTGACCTCGTCACCCAGCCAGCCCTGCAGCCGCACGCCGGGCAGCACCCGGTGCACGGTGTCGGTGAACCAGCGGGCCCGCGGGTGGACGGCGGACGGCAGCGAGCCGTCGTGCTCCAGCGGGCCGGTGTGCACGTACAGGTCGCGAATGCCGGTACCGGCAAGTTGCCGGGTGAGGGCCTCGACGTCGGCCTCGGTCTTGCGGCCGTCCACCCAGGCGTGGCCGAGCCAGACCGCGTCCCGCCCCCGGGTGCGGGCCTCGGCGGCCGGGTCACCCGTGTAGTGCAGTCGGATCGAGACGAACAGCGAGCCGAGCGCGGCGACCGGCACCGCCACCAGCAGCGCCAGGACCAGCAGGGCCCGGCGCCACCAGGCCCATCGTCGCCAGCGATCGCGCAGCCCCCGGAACGGGGCCGCCAGGGCCTTGCCGGTTTGCCGCAGCACCGTCCTGATCCGCACCACGCGGTTGCTCCCCCCTTGCGGTCGAGCGCTCAGGATACGAAACGGGTCGGCGCGCCGACCGGTCGGCCGGATACGCTGGCCACGTGCGTCCCCGACCAAGCGGGGGCGCAAAGCCGACAGCCGTCGCACCAGGGAGAAGCCCCATGGCCACTGCAGCCGATCCGTCCATCACTCAGCAGAGCCGCGCGAACGCGCTGCGTGAAGCGCTCGCCACCCGGGTGGTGGTGGCCGATGGTGCGATGGGCACCATGCTCCAGGCGCAGGACCCGACGCTGGAGGACTTCCAGAACCTCGAGGGTTGCAACGAGGTCCTCAACATCACCCGGCCCGACATCGTCCGCTCCGTCCACGAGGCCTACTTCGGCGTCGGTGTGGACTGCGTGGAGACGAACACCTTCGGCGCCAACTTCGCCGCGCTCGGCGAGTACGACATCCCCGAGCGGATCTTCGAGCTGTCCGAGGCCGGCGCCCGGATCGCCCGCGAGAGCGCCGACGCGCACAGCGCCGCCGACGGCCGCGTCCGCTGGGTGCTCGGCTCGATCGGCCCCGGCACCAAGCTGCCGACCCTCGGCCACGCCCCGTACGAGGCGCTGCGCGACGGCTTCCAGCAGAACGCGGCCGGGCTGATCGCCGGCGGCGCCGACGCGCTGCTGGTGGAGACCAGCCAGGACCTGCTGCAGACCAAGGCCGCCATCCTGGGCTCCAAGCGCGCCCTGGCCGAGGCCGGGCTGGACCTGCCGGTGCTGGTGCAGGTGACGGTGGAGACCACCGGCACCATGCTGCTCGGCTCCGAGATCGGCGCCGCGCTCACCGCGCTGGAGCCGCTCGGCGTGGACTACATCGGCCTCAACTGCGCCACCGGCCCGGCCGAGATGAGCGAGCACCTGCGGTACCTGGCCAAGAACGCCCGGATCGGCCTGTCCTGCATGCCGAACGCGGGCCTGCCGGTGCTCGGCAAGGACGGCGCCCACTACCCGCTCAGCCCGGTCGAACTGGCCGACGCGCACGACGTGTTCACCCGCGAGTACGGCCTCTCGCTGGTCGGCGGCTGCTGCGGCACCACGCCCGAGCACCTGCGCGCCGTGGTCGAGCGGGTCCAGGGCCGCGAGATCGCCGTGCGCGAGCCGCAGCCCGAGCCGTCGGCCGCCTCGCTGTACCAGGCGGTGCCGTTCCGCCAGGACACCTCGTACCTCGCGATC
Organism: Kitasatospora sp. NPDC097691; assembly: GCF_040302665.1. Lineage (NCBI taxonomy): Bacteria > Bacillati > Actinomycetota > Actinomycetes > Kitasatosporales > Streptomycetaceae > Kitasatospora > Kitasatospora sp. NPDC097691. Next base: position 23,409 of record NZ_JBEORY010000031.1, read on the forward strand.
GGCGAGCGCACCAACGCCAACGGCTCCAAGAAGTTCCGCGAGTCGATGCTGGCCGGCGACTGGCAGGCCTGCGTGGAGATCGCCCGCGACCAGATCCGCGACGGCTCCCACCTGCTGGACCTCTGCGTGGACTACGTCGGCCGCGACGGCGTCGCCGACATGAAGGAGATCGCGGGCCGCCTGGCCACCGCCTCCACCCTGCCGATCGTGCTGGACTCCACCGAGCCGCCCGTGCTGCGGGCCGGCCTGGAGGCCCTCGGCGGCCGCGCGGTGCTCAACTCCGTCAACTACGAAGACGGCAACGCCCCCGACTCCCGCTTCGGCCGGATCGCCTCGCTGGCGCGCGAGCACGGCGCCGGCCTGATCGCGCTGACCATCGACGAGCAGGGCCAGGCCCGCACCGCCGACCTGAAGGTGGAGATCGCCGAGCGGCTGATCGCCGAGCTCACCACCGACTACGGCATCGACGAGGGCTCGATCCTGGTCGACTGCCTCACCTTCACCCTGGCCACCGGCCAGGAGGAGTCCCGCCGGGACGGCATCGAGACCATCGGGGCGATCCGCGAGCTCAAGCGCCGCCACCCGAAGGTGCAGACCACGCTCGGCCTGTCCAACATCTCCTTCGGCCTCAACCCGGCCGCCCGCGTCGTGCTCAACTCGGTCTTCCTGCACGAGTGCGTGGAGGCCGGCCTGGACTCGGCGATCGTGCACGCCTCCAAGATCCTGCCGATCTCCCGGATCCCCGAGGACCAGCGCGAGGCCGCCCTCGACCTGGTCTACGACCGCCGCCGGGACGGCTACGACCCGCTGCAGCGCCTGCTGGAGCTGTTCGAGGGCGTCTCCGCCGCCTCGGTCAAGGCCTCCAAGGCCGAGGAGCTGGCCGCGCTCCCGCTGGACGAGCGGCTGCAGCGCCGGATCATCGACGGCGAGCGGAACGGCCTGGAGGCCGACCTGGACGAGGCGCTGACCGGGCGCCCCGCGCTGGAGATCATCAACGACACCCTGCTGGCCGGCATGAAGGTGGTCGGCGAGCTGTTCGGCTCGGGCCAGATGCAGCTGCCGTTCGTGCTCCAGTCCGCCGAGGTGATGAAGACCGCGGTGGCCCACCTGGAGCCGCACATGGAGAAGTCCGACAGCGAGGGCAAGGGCACCATCGTGCTGGCCACCGTCAAGGGCGACGTCCACGACATCGGCAAGAACCTGGTCGACATCATCCTGTCCAACAACGGCTACAACGTCGTCAACCTGGGCATCAAGCAGCCGGTCTCGGCGATCCTGGACGCCGCGCAGGAGCACAACGCCGACGTGATCGGGATGTCCGGCCTGTTGGTGAAGTCCACCGTGATCATGAAGGAGAACCTGGAGGAGCTCAACCAGCGCAAGCTGGCCTCCAGTTACCCGGTGATCCTCGGCGGCGCCGCGCTCACCCGCGCCTACGTCGAGCAGGACCTGCACGAGATCTACGAGGGCGAGGTCCGCTACGCCCGGGACGCCTTCGAGGGCCTGCGGCTGATGGACGCGCTGATCGCGGTCAAGCGCGGCGTGCCCGGCGCGGCCCTGCCGGAGCTCAAGCAGCGCCGACACGCCCGGGTCGAGGTGGAGGAGCCGGAGCCGGAGGTGAACCTCGGTCAGATCCGCTCCGACGTCACCGTCGACAACACCGTGCCCACCCCGCCGTTCTGGGGCGACCGGATCGTCAAGGGCATCCCGTTCGCCGACTACGCCTCCTGGCTGGACGAGGACGCGCTGTTCAAGGGCCAGTGGGGCCTGAAGGCCGCGCGCTCGGGAGGGGCGGCGCACGGCGCCTCGAACGAGGGTGTTGGTGGGCGACGGGCGGGCGGGCCGTCCTACGAGGAGCTGGTGGAGACCGAGGGCCGGCCGCGGCTGCGGGCCTGGCTGGACCGGCTGCAGACCGAGGGCTGGCTGGAGGCGGCCGTGGTCTACGGCTACTACCCGGCCAACTCCAAGGGCGACGACCTGATCGTCTTCCACGAGGACGGCACCGAGCGCACCCGCTTCACCTTCCCGCGCCAGCGCCGCGGCCGCCGGCTCTGCCTGGCCGACTTCTTCCGCCCGGAGGAGTCCGGCGTGCGGGACGTGGTCGGCCTGCAGGTGGTCACCATGGGCAACCGGATCTCGGAGGCGGCCAACGAGCTGTTCGCCGGGAACTCCTACCGCGACTACCTGGAGCTGCACGGCCTCTCGGTGCAGCTGGCCGAGGCGCTGGCCGAGTTCTGGCACGCCCGGGTCCGCTACGAGCTGGGCTTCTCCGGCGAGGACCCGCAGGACGTCAAGGACATGTTCGCGCTCAAGTACCGGGGCGCCCGCTTCTCGCTGGGCTACGGGGCCTGCCCCGAGCTGGAGGACCGCGCCAAGATCGCCGAGCTGCTGAAGCCCGAGCGGATCGGCGTGGTGCTCTCCGAGGAGTTCCAGCTGCACCCGGAGCAGTCCACCGACGCGATCGTGATCCACCACCCGGAGGCCAAGTACTTCAACGCCCGGTAACCCGTACGTTCCGCTCCGTTCGCGCTTTCCGGACGAAGCGGGCGTATCCTTGATGATCCTGAACGGGCCGGTCCGCTCACCAGCGGGCCGGCCTGTGCCATCCCCGGGGCGTGCCCCGGGGCCTGCCGGAAGGATCCCGCCATGACCACCAGCCCCACCGCCACCCGTGTCCTGGACCACGGGGACGACCGCGGCCTGCAGGCGGTGCTGCTGGACATGGACGGGACGCTGGTGGACACCGAGGACTTCTGGTGGCAGGCCGAGGTCTCGCTCTTCGCCGAGCTGGGCCACGAACTGGACGAGGCGGACCGCGCCCACGTGGTCGGCGGCCCGATGACCCGGGTGATGGACTACCTGGTGGCCCGGACCGGGGTGGACATCGCCCCGGCCGACCTGGGCGTGCTGGTGAACCAGCGCTTCGTCGACCTGCTGGGCGGCGGCGTGCCGCTCATGCCGGGCGCCGAGCGACTGCTCAACACCCTTGCCGCGCACGGGATCCCGGCCGCCATGGTGTCCGCCTCGCACCGGCACGTGATCGACATCGTGCTGCGCTCGCTGGGTGCCCACCACTTCGCCTTCACCATCGGCGGGGACGAGGTGCCGCGCACCAAGCCGTTCCCGGACCCGTACCTGGAGGCGGCCCGCCGGCTGGGCGCGGAGCCGGGCCGCTGCGTGGTGGTCGAGGACACCCCGACCGGGGTGCGTGCGGGCGAGGCGGCCGGCTGCCCGGTGATCGCGGTGCCCTCGGTGGCGGCGATCGAGCCGGCCCCCGGCCGGCTGGTGCTGCCCTCGCTGGAACAGGTCGACCTCGACCTGCTGCGCTCGCTGGTCGCCTCGAGGGTCTGAGCCGCGCGGTCCGAGGGTCGCCATCGCAGGTGTGATTGTCATCTCATTGCGGCTCGGCCCTACCGGCCGGTACGTGGCTCGACGCCGCTCCGCCCCGGGGGGATCGGGGGAGAAATCGGGCATTGACTGACATCTCGTCGGTCGCGCGGTGATGCCCTGAACCGCCGTGTCCCAAACGTCATCTGCGCGGGTATCGGTCGTGCGTGTTCGATATGGCACGCTACTCGGGTTTCGTGCCACCGATAAGGACGCGCCCCGTGAAGAGTTCAGCTGAACGCCTCGCAGTACTCGGCTGTGCCGGTCTCGTCGCCGTGACGGTGGCCGGCTGCGGATCGGTGACGGACGCCGTGAAGGGGGACAGCGGCAAGTCGATCTCCATGGGCACCGCCCAGCTGACCGGCACCCTGGACCCGGCGACGTCCTACGACTCCGGCTCGTGGCTGGTCCTGCGCAACACCTTCCAGTCGCTGCTCACCTTCCCGGCCGCCGCCAGCTCGCCGACCCCGGACGCCGCGCAGTCGTGCGAGTTCACCGGCGGCGAGGCCACTGAGTACCACTGCACCCTGCGGCCCGGGCTGAAGTTCTCGAACGGCCACCCGCTGACCGCCGCGGACGTGGTCTTCTCGATCGAGCGCACCCGGAAGATCAACGACCAGAACGGTCCGGTCTCCCTGCTCTCCTCGATCAAGTCCGTCGAGGCCAAGGGCGACAACGAGGTGCTGTTCCACCTCTCCGCGCCCGACGCCACCCTGCCGGCCAAGCTGGCCACCCCGGCCGGAGCCATCGTGGACCACCAGGTCTACCCGGCCGACAAGGCCCTGGCCAACGACAAGCAGGTCGGCTCCGGCCCGTACCGCATCGACTCGGTCGACACCGACGGCGGCGGCAAGCAGGTCGGCAAGGTCGTGCTGTCCCCCAACGACAAGTACGGCGGCGACGCCAAGCTGCGGAACAACAAGTTCACCGTCCGGTACTTCGACAAGGCGGAGGACCTGAAGGCCGCGCTGGACAAGGGCGACGTCGACCTCACCGACAACAGCCTGGAGCCGAACACCGCCGCCCAGATCCGCTCCGACCAGCAGGGCGGAAAGACCGACCTGCAGGTGACCGAGGGCGACAGCAACGACACCCGCTCGCTGGTCTTCAACACCAAGGACGCGGTCGGCAGCAACGTCGCGATCCGCCAGGCCGCCGCGCAGCTGATGGACCGCAAGGCGCTCGCCCGCGACGTCTTCGCCCGGACCGTCCAGCCGCTCTACGCGATGGTCCCCGCCGGTGTCACCGGCCACAACACCGCGTTCTTCGACCGCTACGGCGACCAGGACGCGACCAAGGCCAAGAAGATCCTCACCGACGCCAAGGTCCAGACCCCGGTCAAGCTGACCATCACCTGGTCCCGCTCGCGGGCCGGCAGCAACGAGGCCGACACGCTGAAGAAGCAGCTGGAGGCCGGCGGCCTGTTCCAGGTCACCGTCCAGCAGGAGCCGGACTGGGAGGCCTTCAAGAAGGGCTGGGCCGACGGCAAGTACCAGGCCTACGTCATCGGTTGGTTCGCCGACTACCCGGACCCGGACAACTACATCTCCCCGCTGCTGGTCAACGGCGGTGCCTACCACCACGGTTGGGACGACCCGCGGATCAGCGGCAAGCTGGTGCCGGACGGCCTCAAGCAGGCCGACCGCAGTGCGGCCGCCGCCGGCTACGGGCAGATCCAGCAGATCGAGGCCGAGAGCGTGCCGCTGATCCCGCTGTACCAGAACAAGTCCTTCTACGCGGCCCGTTCGTACGTCACCGGCGTCGAGTCCACCGTCGACACCACCGGTTTCTTCCGCTTCTGGGAGATCAGCCGCACCGCCAAGTAGCGCCTGCAGGACGGCGGCCCGTCCGCTCCTCCGTCACCGGGGGAGCGGACGGGCCGCCGTCACGTTCCCGCGCGCCCGCACGGGCCGCGGGAGGCCCGCTACAGGGTGCCCGGGCGCACCAGCCCGCTCTCGTAGGCGTACACCGCCGCCTGCACCCGGTCGCGCAGCTGGAGCTTGGTCAGCACATGGCCGACGTGGGTCTTCACCGTGGTCTCGCTGACGAACAGCTCGGCCGCGATCTCCGCGTTCGACAGCCCGCGCGCCACCAGCTTCAGCACCTCCAGCTCCCGCTCGGTCAGCGCGCTCAGCGCCTGCGGCGGCGCCTCGTCGCCCGAGGGCAGCTTGGTGGCGTACATGTCCAGCAGTCGCCGGGTGATGCTCGGCGCCAGCATCGCCGCGCCGTCCGCGACCACCCGGATCGCCTGCACCAGCTCCTCGGCCGGGACGTCCTTCAGCAGGAAGCCGCTGGCGCCCGCGCGCAGCGCCTCCACCACGTACTCGTCCAGGTCGAAGGTGGTCAGCACCAGGACCTTGGCCGGGCCGTCCCGCCCCGGGCCGGCGATCCGGCGGGTCGCCTCGACGCCGTCCATCCGCGGCATCCGGATGTCCATCAGCACCACGTCGGGCTGCAGCGCCCGCACCTGGTCCAGCGCCTGCTGACCGTCGCCGGCCTCACCGACCACCACCAGGTCGGACTCGGCCTCCAGGATCATCCGGAAACCGGTGCGCAGCAGCGGCTGGTCGTCGACCAGCAGCACTCGGATCGTCACTAGGACTCCTTGATCATCGGATCCCCCGTGGGATCGTCTTCATCAGACGTACGGGCCAGCGGCAAGGGGTACGGCGGCGGAGTACCGCCGAACTCCGGGCAGCTGGCCTGGTGGTCGCACCAGTCGCAGAGGCGGTTGCGGGTGGCCGGGAAGTCCCCGGTGGCCACGGCCTGGCCGATCCGCTCCCACAACGCCTTCAGCTTGCGCTCCACCGCGAGCAGATCGGCCTCGTCGGGGTCGTAGCTGACCACGTCCCCGCCCCCGCCGAGATAGACGAGCTGGAGGCGCTTGGGGATCACACCCTTCCACCGCCACACGACCAGCGCGTAGAACTTCATCTGGAACATCGCCTTGCCCTCGAAGTCCCGAGAGGGCGCCCGGCCGGTCTTGTAGTCCACCAGCCGGACCTCGCCGGTCGGGGCGACGTCCACCCGGTCGATGTAGCCGCGCAGCAACAGCCCCGAGTCCAGGGCCGTCTCCACGTACAACTCCCGCTCCACCGGGTGCAGCCGGGTCGGGTCCTCCAGCCGGAACCACTGGCCGACCAGCTTCTCGGCGTCCGCCAGCCAGCGGGTGAGCGCCGCGCCGTCCGGGTCGTCCGGGAACAACGACACCAGCTCCGGCCGTTCACCGAGCAGCCGCTCCCACTGCGGGCGCAGCAGGCCCAGTGCCCGTTCCGGCGTGCGCTCGGCCGCCGGGCTGTCGAACAGCCGCTCCAGCACCGCGTGCACCAGCGTGCCCCTGGTGGCCGCGGAGCTCGGCGGCTCGGGCAGCCGGTCGATCACCCGCAGCCGGTACAGCAGGGGACAGGTGAGGAAGTCCCCCGCCCGGGACGGGGACAGGCCGGTCGGGGGCGCCGCCGGGCGCACCGCGGCCCCGGCGGCGCTGGTGGTGTCGGTCTGCTGCATGGCTACGACCCTATTGCCCTTCGCTGTCATCCCGCTGCCACCGGGGTGCCACCGAGGGGCCCGTAACGGGTATGAAGGCAGCAGGAGGGGCGCGCGGCACCGGAGTGCCACGATCACGTAGCGTGGGCGCACCGGGGCACGACGGGGGCGACGACCGAAGGGATCACGGTGAGCGACAACAGGGGGCAACAGACCTCCGACCAGCCACCGCAGGACGACCGAGGGCGCCCGGCCGGGCAGCCGCCGGAGCGCCGCGGCGGCCTCCTGATGGGCCGGCCCTTCGGCGTGCCGGTCTACGTCACCCCCTCCTGGTTCGTCATCGCCGCGCTGATCACCTGGGTGTTCGGCGGACAGCTGAACGACGTGCTGCCCGACCTCGGCGGCACCCGCTACCTGGTCGCGTTCTCCTTCGCGGTCGCCTTCTACGCCTCCGTCCTGGTGCACGAACTCGCCCACACCGTGGTCGCGCTGCGCTACAAGCTCGGCGTGCGGCGGATCCAGCTGCAGTTCTTCGGCGGCGTCTCCGAGATCGAGAACGAGGCCACCACGCCCTGGCGCGAGTTCTGGCTGGCCTTCGTCGGCCCGCTGCTCTCGCTGGCGCTCGGCGGCGTGTTCTACCTCGGGGTGCGGGCCGTCGAGCTGTCCACCGTGCCCGGCGTGCTGCTCACCGGCCTGATGGTGTCCAACCTCGTGGTCGCCGCCTTCAACCTGCTGCCCGGGCTGCCGCTGGACGGCGGACGGATGCTGCGCGCCGTCGTCTGGGCGATCACCGGGAAGCCGATGACCGGCACGGTGGCCGCCGCCTGGGTCGGCCGGGCGCTGGCGATCGTCGTGCTGTTCGGCCTGCCCCTGGTCAGCGCCGCCCGCGGGGTCGAGCGCACCACCACCGACACCCTGGTCGACGCGGTGCTGGCCGCCGTGCTCGCCGCGATCATCTGGAACGGCGCCACCGGCAGCGTGCGCAACGCCCGGCTCAAGGAGGCGCTGCCCGACCTGCGGCTGCGCGACCTCGCCCGCCGGACCGTCGAGGTCACCGCCGACACCCCGCTCGGCGAGGCGATGCGCCGCGCCCGCGAGGCCCGGGCCGGCGCGGTGGTCGTGGTGGACGGCCGGGGCGATCCGATCGCCATCGTGCGCGAGTCCGCGGTCCGGGCCGTACCCGAGCACCGCCGACCCTGGGTGGCTGTGGGCGCGCTCTCCCGCGACCTCGAGCCCGGGCTGCGGCTGGACGCCGACCTGAGCGGCGAGGACCTGCTGAGGGCCGTCCAGGCCACCCCGGCGGGCGAGTACCTGGTGGTCGAGGCGGACGGCCGGGTGTACGGCGTCGCCGCGCTCAGCGACATCGAGCAGCGCCTCACCGCCGCCGTCACCGGTCGGTGACGGCCGCGACCGCCGCCGTGACCAGGGCCCGGTGAGGCGGGGCCGTCCGCTTCCCTTAGGATTGGCCGCATGTCCGAACCGACCGGTGCCGCCCGCCGACGCGGGCCCTTCCAGGTCGGGGACCAGGTCCAGCTGACCGACCCCAAGGGTCGCCACTACACGTTCACGCTCCAGGCCGGGAACCAGTTCCACACCCACAAGGGTGCGTTCCCGCACGACGAGCTGATCGGCGCTCCCGAGGGCACGGTCGTGCGTACCACGGGGAACGTCCCGTACCTCGCGCTGCGCCCCCTGCTCCCCGACTACGTCCTGTCCATGCCCCGCGGCGCCGCCGTGATCTACCCCAAGGACGCGGGGCAGATCCTGGCGATGGCCGACATCTTCGCGGGCGCCCGCGTGGTCGAGGCCGGCGTCGGCTCGGGCGCGCTCAGCATGTACCTGCTGCGCGCCGTCGGCGAGCACGGCATGCTGGCCTCCTACGAGCGCCGGCAGGACTTCGCCGACATCGCCCAGGGCAACGTCGAGCGCTACTTCGGCGGGCCGCACCCGGCGTGGAAGCTCACCGTCGGCGACCTCCAGGACAACCTGGTCGAGGCCGACGTCGACCGCGTCATCCTCGACATGCTCGCCCCCTGGGAGTGCCTGGACGTCGCCTCCAAGGCGCTCGTCCCCGGCGGCCTCATCTGCTGCTACGTGGCCACCACCACGCAGATGTCCAAGACCGTCGAGGCGCTGCGCGAGCACGGCACCTTCACCGAGCCGCAGGCCTGGGAGACCATGGTCCGCACCTGGCACCTGGAGGGCCTGGCCGTCCGCCCGGACCACCGGATGATCGGCCACACCGGCTTCCTGCTCACCGCCCGCCGCCTGGCGGACGGCGTCGAGCCGCCGCTGCGCCGCCGCCGCCCGGCCAAGGGCGCGTACGGCGAGGACTACGACAACGGGTCGCCCGAGTCGACCCTGCAGGAGCGCGCCGCCGCCCGCAAGGCCGCCCGCTCCACCGACGGCGACCAGCCCGACCTGGGCTGAGCCCGCACACCACGGAGGGGTGGCACGAGCGATCTCGTGCCACCCCTCCTGCCGTGTCGACGCGCCCCCGGCTCCCCGGCCGTGAGTCCCCGAGCACCGTGTGGGACGATGCTCGCGCACGCAGACCAGCTCCTGGAGCTCTGGAGGGGACGCCTGGTGGAGACCGCGGTCGGGACGACGGCGACGGCCGGACAGCAGACGCCGGAGGGCCGCACCCGGCCCCGGCACGTGCGCACCGCCCCCTGGCACTGGGCCCTCGCCCTGGCCGGCTGCGGCGCGGTGGTGGGCGCCGCCCTCGCGGCCTCCCCGGCGACCGGCACCCCGGTGCCCGCCCACGGCACCCCCGCGGCCCTCGCCGCGAGCGCCGCACCCGACCCGGCCAAGGCCCAACTCCCGATCGACTGCGGCCCGTTCCCGGTCGCGACGGTGCTCAGCGTGCCCGCCCGGCTGGCCGACGGACGCCCCGGCACCGTGGTCGCCGCGCACTGCGCCGCCGAGACCGGCACCCCGCCGGACGCCGTCTTCCTGCTCGGCTACGGCCCCGGCGACCGCCCCACGGTGCTGGCCACCCTGCTCACCGAGCGCGAGAACCTCACCGTGAGCCGGCTCGCGGTGCGCTCCGACGGCGCCATCACCGGCCACGCGCACGGGTATTCGAGCGAGGACGTGCCGCGCTTCCGGCCCGACATCTCACTGGAACTCACCTGGACGCCCAAGGGCGGCGGCTGGGAACGCTCCCAGACCACCGCCCCGGTCGGCCAGGCCTGACGGGCCCGCGCGCCTACTCCGCGTCCGGCCCGTACACCTCGACCCGGTCCGCGGCCCGGCGCACGTGGATGCAGTCGCCGGGGCAGTCCTTCACCGAGTCCACCACGTCCTGAAGGAGCGTCAGCGGCACCGGGGCGGTCTCCCCGGGCTGCTGGCGCAGCTCGTCGTCCGGCCCCTTCACGTAGGCGAGGCCGTCGATGTCGAGCTCGAAGACCTCCGGTGCGTACTGGACGCAGATCCCGTCGCCGGTGCACAGATCCTGGTCGATCCACACCTCCAGCTCTCCGGTCGCCGCAGCCGTCTGCTCGGTCACCGACATGGTCCCCTGCCGTTTCTGTCCCGGGTCGCCCATTTCTGGGAGCAATCCCGCCATTCGTACAACGATCGGACCTCGCGTTGTGGTCGCGATCGGATATCACTTCGCTCGACGATACATCTGGCCCGCTTTGGGCGGTGCGCGGTGGGTATCCCCCTTAGCAGAGGGGAAGCACGCTGGGGCGAAGATCGGACACGCCCGTTCCATCTTTCTTGATCTAGGGGTTTACGGACCCCTGGTCCCAGGTAGGGTCTGGAAGCGTCCAGCTCCCCGGAGGAGGTGAGGACCGTGGCAGCCCACGATGACGACTACAACCGCAGCACCGGCAGGCCCGCTCGTGGTTCCGACGAGGCCGCTCAGGTCTCGTACCTTGAGCAGGAAATCGCCGTGCTGCGCCGCAAGCTCGCCGACTCGCCGCGCAATTCGAGAATCCTCGAAGAGCGGATCGTCGAGCTCCAGACCAACCTGGCCGGCGTGACCGCCCAGAACGAACGGCTCGCCTCCACCCTGCGTGAGGCCCGCGACCAGATCGTGGCCCTCAAGGAGGAAGTGGACCGGCTGGCACAGCCCCCGGCCGGCTTCGGCACCTTCCTCGACGCGAACGAGGACGGGACCGCGGACATCTTCACCGGCGGGCGCAAGCTCCGCGTGAACGTCAGCCCCAACGTCGCCCTCGACGAGCTGCGGCGCGGCCAGGAAGTGATGCTCAACGAGGCCCTCAACATCGTGGACGCGATGGCCTTCGAGCGCATCGGCGAGATCGTCACCCTCAAGGAGGTCCTGGAGGACGGCGAGCGCGCCCTGGTTCTCGGCCACACCGACGAGGAGCGGGTGGTGCGCCTCGCCGAACCGCTGCGCGAGCTCACCATCCGGGCGGGGGACGCCCTGCTGCTGGAACCGCGTTCCGGCTACGTGTACGAGGTCGTGCCGAAGGCCGAGGTCGAGGAGCTGGTCCTCGAAGAGGTCCCGGACATCGACTACCGCCAGATCGGCGGCCTGAGCAACCAGATCGAGCTGATCCGCGACGCGGTCGAGCTGCCGTACCTGCACGCCGACCTCTTCAAGGAGTACGAGCTGCGCCCGCCCAAGGGCGTCCTGCTCTACGGCCCGCCCGGCTGCGGCAAGACGCTGATCGCCAAGGCCGTCGCCAACTCGCTGGCCAAGAAGGTCGCCGAGGTCACCGGCCGCCCGCAGGGGAAGAGCTACTTCCTCAACATCAAGGGCCCCGAGCTGCTCAACAAGTACGTGGGCGAGACCGAGCGGCAGATCCGCCTGGTCTTCCAGCGGGCCCGGGAGAAGGCGGGCGAGGGCACCCCGGTCATCGTCTTCTTCGACGAGATGGAGTCGCTGTTCCGCACCCGCGGCTCCGGTGTCAGCTCGGACGTGGAGAACACCATCGTCCCGCAGCTGCTCGCCGAGATCGACGGCGTGGAGGGCCTGGAGAACGTCATCGTCATCGGCGCCTCGAACCGCGAGGACATGATCGACCCGGCGATCCTGCGGCCCGGCCGCCTGGACGTCAAGATCAAGATCGAGCGCCCGGACGCCGAGGCCGCGAAGGACATCTTCTCCAAGTACCTCAAGGACTCGCTGCCGTTCCACCCGGACGACCTCAAGGAGCACGACGGCTCCGTCGAGGCCACGGTGGCCGCGATGATCCAGTCGGTGGTGGAGCGGATGTACTCCGAGACCGAGGAGAACCGCTTCCTGGAGGTCACCTACGCCAACGGTGACAAGGAGGTCCTGTACTTCAAGGACTTCAACTCCGGCGCGATGATCCAGAACATCGTCGACCGCGCGAAGAAGATGGCCATCAAGGACTTCCTCGACCACGGCCAGCGCGGCCTGCGCGTCTCCCACCTGCTCGCCGCCTGCGTGGACGAGTTCAAGGAGAACGAGGACCTCCCGAACACCACCAACCCGGACGACTGGGCCCGCATCTCCGGCAAGAAGGGCGAGCGGATCGTCTTCATCCGCACGCTGGTCACCGGCAAGCAGGGCGCCGAGTCCGGCCGCTCCATCGACACTGTCGCCAACACGGGGCAGTACCTGTAGGGAAGCACGCGGTTACCCGGGCCGGAAGCGGTCCCCGGAGCTGTACGCACACCGTCCGGCTGTGGCGCCTCGCGGCCCCGCAGCCGGACGGCGCGTCTCGGGGCCCGCCGGTCGGCGCCGGGTTCTAGGCTCGACCCACCGTCCGCGGGCAGATGGCCGGCGCCGGTGTTGTTCAGCGGTACGTCAGCGTGTTCCGCCCGCCGGGGGCGGCGCACCGGGCAAGGAGGGCCGCATGACCGTACGGCGCGTGATGGGCATCGAGACCGAGTACGGGATCTCCGTGCCCGGGCACCCCAACGCCAACGCCATGCTCACCTCGTCCCAGATCGTCAACGCCTACGCGGCGGCGATGCACCGGGCACGGCGGGCCCGCTGGGACTTCGAGGAGGAGAATCCGCTGCGCGACGCGCGGGGCTTCGACCTGGCGCGCGAGGTGGCGGACGCCAGCCAGCTGACCGACGAGGACATCGGCCTCGCCAACGTCATCCTCACCAACGGGGCCCGGTTCTACGTGGACCACGCGCACCCCGAGTACAGCTCGCCCGAGGTGACCAACCCGCGCGACGCCGTGCTGTGGGACAAGGCCGGCGAACGGATCATGGCGGCCGCCGCGCAGCGCGCGCTGGAGCTGCCCAACGGGCAGAACATCCACCTGTACAAGAACAACACCGACAACAAGGGCGCCTCCTACGGCACCCACGAGAACTACCTGATGAAGCGGGCGACGCCGTTCGCCGACATCGTCCGCCACCTCACCCCGTTCTTCGTCTCCCGGCAGGTGGTCACCGGCGCCGGCCGGGTCGGCATCGGCCAGGACGGCTCGGCGCACGGCTTCCAGATCAGCCAGCGCGCGGACTACTTCGAGGTCGAGGTCGGCCTGGAGACCACGCTCAAGCGGCCGATCATCAACACCCGGGACGAACCGCACGCCGACGCCGAGAAGTACCGCCGGCTGCACGTGATCATCGGGGACGCCAACCTCTCCGAGATCTCCACCTACCTCAAGCTGGGCACCACCTCGCTGGTCCTGTCGATGATCGAGGACTCCTTCATCGCCTCCGACCTCGCGGTCGACCAGCCGGTGCGCACCCTGCACCGGGTCTCGCACGACCCGACGCTCAAGCACCTGATCACCCTGCGCAACGGGCGCAAGCTCACCGCGGTCCAGCTGCAGCTGGAGTACTTCGAGCTGGCCCGCAAGTACGTCGAGGACCGCTTCGGGACGGACGCGGACGAGCAGACGGTGGACGTGCTGGCCCGCTGGGAGGACGTCCTGGGCCGGCTGGAGCGGGACCCGATGTCGCTGTCCAAGCAACTGGACTGGATCGCCAAGCGGGAGATCCTGGAGGGCTACCGCAGCCGGGACGCCCTGGAGTGGTCCAACCCGCGGCTGCAGCTGGTCGACCTCCAGTACAGCGACGTGCGGCCCGAGAAGGGCCTCTACAACCGCCTGGTGGCCCGCGGACGGTTCGAGCGGCTGCTGACCGAGGACGAGGTCGAGCGGGCCGTCTCCAAGCCCCCGGAGGACACCAGGGCGTACTTCCGCGGGCGCTGCCTGGAGCAGTACGCGGACCACGTCGCCGCGGCCTCCTGGGACTCGGTGATCTTCGACCTGCCGGGCCGGGACTCGCTGCAGCGGGTGCCCACGCTGGAGCCGCTGCGGGGCACCCGCAACCACGTCAAGGAGCTGCTGGACCGCTGCCGCACGGCGGAGGACCTGCTCCGGGTGCTGTCCGGCGGGTAACTTTTCGATCACCACGGGTGAACGTCCGCCGAATGGGAATCATCCGGGGTGGCAGCGGGTGTTGGACAGGAAGCGCCACCGGCAAACCGGGAGCGGCAGTCGCACCTTGTGTATAGGGTCGGTGCCAACCGGCAACGACCCAACCGACCAAACCGTGCCAGACGAATCGAGCGGGGTGAGGGAAATGGCGAGCAAGGACACCGGCGGCGGCCAGCAGCGGGCAAACCGCTCCTCCGAGGAGGTCGAGGAGCAGGCCGCGGAAACGCAGAATTCCGACGACCTCAAGGAACGCCAGGAAAAGCTGAGCGACGACGTCGACGCGGTGCTGGACGAAATCGACGAGGTCCTGGAGTCGAATGCCGAGGATTTCGTCCGCGGCTTCGTGCAGAAGGGCGGGCAATAGTCCGTCCCCGATATTCGGGAATTCACGGTCGTGACCGTCGAGAGCGGTCGGGCGGCACTGGCCGCCCGGCCGCCCGGCACCTCCCCTCCTCGCGCCGACGGTGATCGTCGGGCGGGTAGGGTGCGGGCAGCGCGAGCTTCAAGCAACTGGAAGGAATCGTGTGGAAGCCAACACTCGTGGCACCGGGCGTCTACCGGCTGCCTTCCTGACCCCGGGGTCGTCCTCGTTCCTCGACTTCCTGGCCGAGTACCAGCCGGAACTGATCCCCGGCCGCCGGGGGCTCCCCGAGGGGTCCGTGGTCGAAGCCCCGCACGGGACCACGATCGTGGCCGCGGTTTTCGACGGCGGCGTGGTGATCGCCGGTGACCGCCGGGCGACGATGGGCAACGTGATCGCCCAGCGCGACATCGAGAAGGTGTTCCCGGCCGACGAGTACAGCGCGGTCGGCATCGCCGGCACCGCCGGCCTCGCGGTCGAGATGGTTCGGCTGTTCCAGCTGGAGCTGGAGCACTACGAGAAGATCGAGGGCACCACGCTCTCCCTGGAGGGCAAGGCCAACCGCCTCACCACCATGATCCGGGGCAACCTGGGCATGGCGATGCAGGGGCTGGCGGTCGTGCCGATCTTCGCCGGCTACGACCTGGACCTGGGCCGCGGCCGGATCTTCAACTACGACGTCACCGGCGGGCGTTCCGAGGAGCGCGGCTTCGCCGCCACCGGTTCGGGGTCGGTCTTCGCCCGCGGTTCGATGAAGAAGCTGTACCGCGAGGAGCTGACGGCCGACCAGGCCGTCACCCTGGTCGTCCAGGCGCTCTACGACGCGGCGGACGACGACTCCGCCACCGGCGGCCCGGACCTCGCCCGCAAGATCTTCCCGATCGTCTCGCTGATCACCGCGGACGGCTTCCGCCGGCTCACCGAGGCGGAGGTCACGGAGGTCGCCGTCGCCATCACCGACGAACGCCTGACCCGCCCCAACGGTCCGCAGGCCCCGCTGATCTAGCCATCACCTCACAGGAAGGGGACGACCGCCGGTGTCGACACCGTTCTACGTCTCGCCCCAGCAGGCCATGGCGGACCGCGCGGAGTACGCCCGCAAGGGCATCGCGCGCGGCCGCAGCGTGGTCGTGCTCACCTACGCCGACGGCATCGTCTTCGTCGCGGAGAACACCTCCAGAGCGCTCCACAAGGTCTCCGAGATCTACGACAAGATCGCCTTCGCGGCGGTCGGGCGCTACAACGAGTTCGAGAACCTGCGCATCGGCGGCGTCCGCTACGCCGACCTGCGCGGCTACTCCTACGACCGGGCCGACGTCACCGCCCGGGGCCTGGCCAACGTGTACGCCCAGACCCTGGGCACCATCTTCTCCTCGGTCGGGGACAAGCCGTACGAGGTCGAGCTGATCGTGGCCGAGGTCGGCCGCACCAGCGACAACGACCAGATCTACCGGCTCACGCCGGACGGCTCGGTCGTCGACGAGAAGAACTACGTGGTGGTCGGCGGCAACGCCGACTCGATCGGCAACTACCTGGGCCAGCGCCACCGCGTCGGCCTGAGCCTCACCGAGGCGGTGAAGGTCGCGGTCGACTCGCTCGCCCGCGACCCCAACGGCGGCAGCCCGCGCAGCCTCACCCCGGAGCAGCTGGAGGTCGCGGTCCTCGACCGCCAGCGGTTCCAGCAGCGGAAGTTCAAGCGGATCCTGGGCAACCAGCTCGGTCGGCTGCTCGACGGTGACCAGTCCGCCGAGGCGGACGACGAGGACCACCCGGCGGACACCGCGCCGGAGTAGCAGTGCCTGCGGAGTCCCGTACGGCGGCCGGACCGCCGACGTGCGGGACTCCGGTGCCCCTGCGGCGGCCCAGTCGTCGTGGAGGCGGTTTCGGACAGCTCCGACCAGAATGGAGTGCTCATGGACCGCCGGATTTTCGGGCTGGAGAACGAGTACGGCGTGACCTGCACGTTCCGCGGGCAGCGGCGGCTGTCGCCGGACGAGGTCGCGCGGTACCTGTTCCGCCGGGTCGTCTCCTGGGGCCGCAGCAGCAATGTCTTCCTGCGCAACGGCGCCCGGCTCTACCTCGACGTCGGCTCCCACCCCGAGTACGCCACGCCCGAGTGCGACGACGTCGTCGAGCTGGTGACGCACGACAAGGCGGGCGAGCGCATCCTCGAAGGCCTCCTGGTGGACGCCGAGCGGCGCCTGCACGAGGAGGGCATTGCGGGGGACGTCTACCTCTTCAAGAACAACACCGACTCCGCCGGGAACTCCTACGGCTGCCACGAGAACTACCTGGTGGCCCGGCACGGCGAGTTCTCCCGGCTGGCCGACGTGCTGATCCCCTTCCTGGTGACCCGGCAGCTGATCTGCGGCGCGGGCAAGGTGCTGCAGACCCCGCGCGGCGCGGTGTACTGCGTCAGCCAGCGGGCCGAGCACATCTGGGAGGGCGTCAGCTCCGCCACCACCCGCTCGCGGCCGATCATCAACACCCGGGACGAGCCGCACGCGGACGCCGAGCGCTACCGACGGCTGCACGTGATCGTCGGCGACTCCAACATGTCGGAGACGACGACGCTGCTCAAGGTCGGCGCCACCGACCTGGTGCTGCGGCTGATCGAGGCCGGCGTGGTGATGCGCGACCTCACCCTGGAGAACCCGATCCGGGCGATCCGCGAGGTCAGCCACGACCTCACCGGCACCCACCAGGTGCGACTCGCCAACGGCCGCGAGGCCAGCGCGCTCGACATCCAGGAGGAGTACTACACCAAGGCCCTGGACTTCGCCGACCGCAAGGGCATCAACACCGGCACGATCGCGCGGGTCCTCGACCTGTGGGGCCGCACCCTGGAGGCCGTCCGCAGCGAGCGGCTGGACGGGGTGGCCACCGAGATCGACTGGATCATGAAGTACAAGCTCATCGAGCGCTACCGCGAGAAGCACCAGATGAGCATGTCCAACCCGCGGGTGGCGCAGATCGATCTCGCCTACCACGACATCCACCGCCGCCGGGGCCTGTTCTACCTGCTCCAGGGCAAGGGCCAGGCGCAGCGGGTGAGCACCGACCTCAAGACCTTCGAGGCCAAGTCGATCCCGCCGCAGACCACCCGGGCCCGGCTGCGCGGGGACTTCATCCGCCGGGCGCAGGAGCAGCGCCGGGACTTCACGGTGGACTGGGTGCACCTGAAGCTGAACGACCAGGCGCAGCGCACGGTGCTGTGCAAGGACCCGTTCCGTTCGGTGGACGAGCGGGTGGAGAAGCTCATCGCGGGCATGTAGCCCCGGTTCGTGATCGAGGTGCCGTGACCAGGGCACCGTCCGGCCCCGGTGGTGTCTACCGGGGCCGGACGCGTGCCGGGCATACGCTGTCCGTCGAGTCAGGAGAGCCGACTTCGACCGACAGTTAGGACCACCGTGCGCCGCACCGCCGGTTTGCTTCTCACCCTGCCGCTGCTGCTGGCGGTCGCCTGCAGCAGTTCCACGAAGGCGGCCGGACCGGCGACGCCGTCCGCGGCGAGCGCGGCCCCGACGGTGCCGGCGCCGGTCAGCGAGGCGCCGCCGATGCCCACTCTTTCGGGTGGCGGATTCGGCAGCAAGGCCACCATCACCATCCCCGACGCCCCGCCCAGCGGCCAGTTCGTGGTGAACACGGTCACCGAGGGCGAGCGCCAGACCGTCAACAAGGGCGACTGGGTGACGGTCAACTACACCGCGAAGGACTGGACCACCGGCAAGGACCTGCCCAGCTCGTACGATCCGAACGGCAAGCCGCAGCTCTATCAGGCGGGCAGCGGGCAGCTGGTGCCGGCGCTGGACCAGAGCGTGATCGGCAAGAAGGTGGGCAGCCGGCTGCTGGTGGTGGCCCCGCCGGCGGCGGCCTTCGGCGAGCAAGGCTCCACCCAGCTGGGCGTCGAGAAGAACGACACCGTGGTGTTCGTGCTGGACATCATGGAGAGCCTGCCGCCGGACTCCACCCTGACCGGGACCATGACGCAGCCGCCCGCGACGCTGCCGCAGGTCAAGGACAACGGCAAGGCGCCGGTGACGATCACGATCCCGGCCGGGCAGCCCGCGCCCACCGACCTGCAGCAGGCGGTGCTGATCAAGGGCGAGGGCAAGCCGGTCAAGAGCGGGCAGACCCTGGTGGTGCAGTACACCGGGGTGCTGTGGAGCAACGGCCAGCAGTTCGACTCCTCGTGGACGCACGGCGGTGCGCAGGCGGTGCAGATCGGCACCGGCAGTGTGATCGAGGGGTGGGACAAGGGCCTGGTGGGCCAGACCGTGGGCAGCCGGGTGATGCTCGTGGTGCCGCCGGCGCTCGGGTACCAGGACAAGGCGCAGGGCGCGGTCCCGGCGAATTCCACGCTGGTCTTCGTGATCGACATTCTGGAAGCGGTCTAGGAAGTCACCCGGGGGATTCCGTACGCTTGGGCGGACGCTCGTACAACGAAGCGTCCGCCCTCATCCTTAGCTGTCATACTGCCCTCGCGCTGTGGCAGGCGCCGCCCGGCGCCAAGGTCCGGGGCGGGCGGTGCGACGGCAGGCCGGCGCTCAGCACGCCGGGCGCAGACCTGGAAGACCTGTGGCGAGATGGATGGGGAGTCATGACTGAGAAGACGCCGAGCCCGGGCGGGGCCGGCACCGCGGCGAACGACAGCTCTGCGGGTGACCCGGCCGCCTCCCGTCCCGGCGGCCCGCTTCCGGGGGACGGCGAGTCGATCGTCGTCCCGCCGTCGATCCTGAAGCAGCAGGCCGGCTGGGCGCAGCCCGGTGAGGCGCCGCGTGCTTCGGGCGGGACGACGACCGACGACACCCCGCAGATCTTCGCCTCGACCGTGCGTCGGGCCGACACCTCCGAGGCCGGGTACGACGAGAACCCGCCGAGCGTCGGCCGGCTCGGTGTGATCCTCGGCACGGTGCTGGCCGTGCTGCTGGCGGGCAGCGCGGTGACGCTGTACCTGGTCAACAAGGACGGTGGCGACAAGGACGCCAGCGCCGCGAAGCCGGACGCGGCCAAGACCGCGCCGCCCACGCCCAGCGCCGAGCCGGTGCCGCCGATCAAGGACAGCGCGAAGGTGCTGCCGACCGTCACCGGCGACTTCGGCAAGAAGGCCGAGATCCAGGTCCCGGGCGAGGCGTCGGACGGCTCCTTCGTGGTCAAGGTGCTCTCCGAGGGCTCCGGCGCCAAGGTGGACAAGAACTCCTGGGCCTCGGTGGACTACACCGCCAAGGACTGGAACACCGGCAAGGACATCCCGAGCTCGTACGACGCCAACGGCAAGCCGCAGATCTTCCAGGCCGGCACGGACTCGCTGATCCCGGCGCTGGACCAGGCCGTGATCGGGAAGAAGGCCGGCAGCCGGCTGCTGGTGGTGGCCCCGCCGGCCGCCGCGTTCGGCTCCCAGGGCAAGGCCGACATGTCGATCGGGCCCAAGGACGACCTGATCTTCGTGATCGACATCCGCAACGCCAACGCGCCGGACGCGGTGGTCAGCGGCACGGTCACCCCGCCGCCGGCGGACTTCCCGCAGGTCAAGGACAACGGCAAGAAGCCGGCCGAGATCACCCCGGTGGCCGGCGCCAAGGACCCGACGGAGCTGAAGTCCCACGTCCTGATCAAGGGCAACGGGCCGAAGGTGGAGAAGGGCGAGAAGGTCGTCGTCCAGTACACCGGCGCGCTGTTCAAGGACGGCAAGGTGTTCGACTCCTCGCTCAGCAAGGGCCAGGCGTTCACCTTCCCGGTCGGCGGCGGCCAGGTCATCCAGGGCTGGGACCAGGGTCTGGAGGGCCAGACCGTGGGCAGCCGGGTCGAGCTGGTGATCCCGGCCGCGCTGGGCTACGGCGACAAGGGCCAGGGCGACATCCCGCCCGCCGCGACGCTGGTCTTCGTGGTGGACATCCTGGACGCCGGTCAGGGCTGATCCACTTTCGGGTGACAATAGTGTCTGTGTGACCTTCGGGCCCGGCCGCGTGGCCGGACCCGAACGGGCGGCGGGCGCGCGTACCGTGGTCCGTCCCCGCTGTCGGGGCGGACCTGGTGCGGGCGCCCGCCGCTTGGTCGTGTACGGAACCGCGAACGTGAGAAGAGGGACTGTGAGCGTCAACATCAACGAGAAGCCCGAGATCGACTTCCCGATCGGCGACGCCCCGAAGGAGCTGCAGATCCGCGACATCGTCGTCGGTGACGGCGCGGAGGCCAAGAAGGGCCAGAACGTCAGCGTCCGCTACGTCGGTGTGACCTTCGAGACGGGCGAGGAGTTCGACGCCAGCTGGAACCGGAGCCCGAACGATTTCCGTTTCCCGCTGGGCGGCGGCCGCGTCATCAAGGGCTGGGACCAGGGCGTCGTCGGCATGAAGGTCGGCGGCCGCCGCGAGCTGACCATCCCGCCGCACCTGGCGTACGGCGACCAGTCGCCGACCCCGGCCATCCCGAAGGGCTCGACCCTGATCTTCGTGGTCGACCTGCTGGCTGTCTGAGCCTGCTCGTGCCGTGGGCCGGACCCCTCCGGGGGCCCGGCCCACGGGCGTGTCCGGGCCCGGCGGGCACGCCCCGGGGACCGGGTGCGGGACGCGGCTTTTGCACTGCGTACCGCTACCGGTACGGTCGGTCCCGCCGGGTGGTGATCGCCCGGTTGGCGCACCCCGCGCGCGGCGCGGCACACCGGAAGGGTCAGCGATGGCGATCGCCAAGGCAGAGCGGCTGATGAATCTCGCCCTGTGCCTGATGAACACCAGACGTCCGCTCTCCAAGAAGGAGCTGCGGGAATCCATCGAGGCGTACCGCGAGGCCTGGCAGGGCAGCAGCGAGGACGCCTTCAACCGGATGTTCGAGCGGGACAAGGACGACCTGCGCGAACTCGGCCTGGTGATCGACGTCGACGAGAGCGCCCTGGACGGCGAGCTGGGCTACCTGGCCCGCGCCGACCGCAACAGGCTGCCCGAGATCGCGCTGGACGCCGAGGAGGCGGCCGCGCTGACGCTGGCGGCCCGGGTCTGGCAGCAGGCCAAGATGTCCGGCGCGGCCAGTGGCGCGCTGCAGAAGCTGCGGGCGGCCGGGGTGCCGTTCGCCGAGGCCGAGGGCCGTACCGCCCTGGAGCCGCGGATCCCCGCCCGGGAGGCCGCGTTCGAGCCGCTGCTCACCGCCGCCCGGGACCGCCGTCCGGTCACCTTCGAGTACCGCAAGGCCGGCGCCGCCGCCGCCGAGCAGCGCAGTGTCGAGCCGTGGGCGCTGGAGTGCTGGCGCGGCCACTGGTACCTGGCCGGGTACGACCGTGACCGCGGCGACGCCCGGGTGTTCCGGCTCAGCCGGATCACCGGCAGGGTGAAGGCGAAGGGCGGGGCGTTCCTGGGCACCGTGCCCGAGCACGTGGACGTCCGGGCCACCGTGGCGAAGTTCGCGGGGGAGGGGGCCACCGCCACCGCGACCGTCCGGGTCCGCCGGGGCGCCGGCTTTCCGCTGCGCACCAAGGCGCTGAACAGCACCCGGGTGGACGAGGCCTGGGACGAGCTGGAGATCCCGTACGGCAACGGGCTGGGCGCCGATCTGGCCGAGTTCGGGCCGGACGTGGTGGTGCTCGGGCCGGAGGAGCTGCGGGCGGATGTGGTCGACCGGCTGCGGGCGGTCGCGGGGCTGGACTCGGAGGACGTACGGGCATGAGTAACGCCATTGACCAGACCAGGCGGATGCTGTCGCTGGTCACCTACCTGCGCGAGCGGCCGGGGGCCGAGGTCGCCGAGGTGGCCCGGGCCTTCGGGATCAGCGAGCGTGAGCTGATCGGGGACCTCAACGTGCTGCCGATGTGCGGCACCAGCTTCCGCGGCGGCGACCTGCTCGACATCGACACCGACGGCGAGCGGATCTGGTGGCACAACGTCGACGACGTCGCCCAGCCGCTGCGGCTGGCCGCCGACGAGGCGACCGCGCTGCTGGTGGCCGCCCGCGCGGTGGCCGGCCTGCCCGGGCTGCGGGCCGGGGACCGGGAGGCGCTCACCCGGGCCGTCGCCAAGATCGAGAACGCGGCGGGGGAGAGCGCCGAGGGCAGCGCCAGGGTCGGCGTGACCTTCGAGGCGGAGAGCCACGTCTTCGCGGACATCGACCGCGCGCTCAGCGAGGGCCGTCGGCTCTGGCTGCGCTACTACTCGCACGGGCGCGGCGGGATGACCGAGCGCGAGGTCGACCCGATCCGGCTGCTCACCGAGGGCCACACCTACCTCGAGGCCTGGTGCCGCACCTCCGAGGACCACCGGATGTTCCGGCTGGACCGGGTCGCCGAGATCCGCGTGCTGGACGTCCCGGCCGACCCGCCCCGGCGCGAGCCGCGCGACCTGAGCGGCGGGCTGGTCAACCCGGCGGCGGACGACCCGGAGGTCGTGGTCGAGGTCTCCTCCGGCGGCCGCTGGGTGGCCGAGTACTACACCCACGACCGGGCCGAGGAACTGCCCGACGGCGGGCTGCGGATCACCCTGCGCAGTGCCGACCCCTCCCAGCTGCGCCCGCTGGCGCTGCGGCTGGGCCGGGACGGCCGGATCGTCTCGCCGCCCGAGCCGGCCGAGCAGGCGCGCTCGGCCGCGCGGGAGGCGCTGGCCGCCTACGGGGAGGGGCAGGTCTGAGCGGTGGAACCCGGGACCAGATTCAAGGTGTACTGCTCGGAGTGCCGGGAGAAGGTCGAGCTCCCGGCCGAGGAGTTCCGCCTGACCCTCGGTCGCACCCCGGCCCAGGCGCACTACAGCTTCGGCTGCCCGCTCTGCGGGGCGGCGGTGCGCAAGCCGGCCGGGGAGAAGATCGTCGAGGCGCTCACCGGGGCCGGGGTCCGCACCATGCGGCTCGTCCCGGTCGAGGGGTAGTGCCCGTATAGGGTGGGGCGCATGTCCTGGATGCTCGTCGCCGCCGTCCTGCTCGCCACCGCGGGCCTGCTGGTCCTGGGGGGCCTCGCGATCCGGCTCTGGCTGGACGTGCGGGCGCTGGCCAAGGGCGTGGACACGGCCTCGCGGGCGCTGGCCGTGGCGGCGGAGGATCTGGCGGCGGCGGTGCCGAGCCGGGCCTGACGTCCCGAACCCCGGCCCCCGCCGTACGGGGGCTGCTGTGTGTGGGTAAGGGCGGGTTACGCTCTCAGTCGGCCCCTGAACCCGAGTGCCGGGGCCGCTGTCCTGTTCGGGCGGCCGTCGTCGTGGCGTCATCCGCAGCGGTTACCATCCGCAGCGGACGGCCCGTCGGGCCGCCGTGACTGAAGGTGGTCGCGCATGCGGATCTCGATGACCGCGATCGTGGTGATCGTGGTACTCGCCATCGTGCTGTTCGGAGCCAAGCGGCTGCCGGAGGTGGCGCGGTCGCTGGGGAAGTCGCTGCGGATCCTCAAGAGCGAGGCCAGGGCGATGCGGACGGACGGCGAGTCCGAGCAGTCCGCTCGGCCCGCTCCGGCCGTGCCGACGCCGGTGGACGGCACCGCGGGCAAGGCCGTCCCGGGCGCTCCGGGCTCGTCGGCCACGGCCCGTCCGGTGGCGGAGCCGGACGGCGAACGCCCGCACTGAGCCACTGGGCGCGACGTACACGACCATGGAGGCCCGCCGACCGGCGGGCCTCGACGCACGAGTTGAGGACCGGGGTTGAGCAAGCTCTCCAAGGCGTCGAAGGCGTCAAAGGATCCTGAGGGGCGGATGGCCCTCGCCGACCACCTGCGGGAACTGCGCAACCGCGTGGTCAAGTCGGTCCTGGCGATCGTGCTGATCACCATCGTGGCCCTGATCTACCACAAGCAGCTCGAAACCCTCCTCCTCAAGCCGCTTCCGCAGTGCACCAAGGAGACCGCGGGCCAGTACCACGGCAAGTGCGCCCAGGTCTCCACCATCGGTCTGACCTCGGGTTTCACTTGGATGCTCAAGGTCGCGCTGACGGCCGGCGTGGTCGGTTCGGTGCCGATCTGGCTGTGGCAGGTGTGGGCGTTCGTGGCGCCCGGCCTGCACCGGCACGAGAAGAAGTACACCGTCATCTTCATGGTGTGCGGGGCGCCGCTGTTCCTGGCCGGCGTGGGCGTCGCGTTCCTGGTGCTGCCCGCCACGATCGAGGTGTTGATCTCGTTCACGCCGAACGACACCACGCCGATCCTGCCGCCGGACGACTACTTCGACATCGCCACCCGGATGGTGCTGGTCTTCGGCCTCGCCTTCGAGTTCCCGCTGCTGCTCGTGATGATGAACCTGGTCGGCATGGTCAGCGGCAAGCGGCTGCTCGGCTGGTGGCGCGGGATGATCATGGCGATCACGGTGTTCGCGGCCTTCGCCACGCCGAGCGCCGACCCGCTGACCATGCTCGCGCTGGCCGCGCCGATCTGGGGCCTGTACTTCATCGCGGTGGCCCTCGCGCTGGCCTTCGACAAGCGCAAGGCGCGCCGCAACCCGGACGCCCTGCTGGACGACGAGGAGGCCTCGCACCTCGACCTGTCCGTGCAGCCGGTGGCCGGTGCGGAGAGCGTCCAGGCCTCTGCGGCTCCGGCGGCGAGCGGCGCTCCGGTGCCGGCCGCGCGGCACGAGCAGATGGACGACATCACCTGAGCCGGTAGGCCCTGAGGGAGCCCCGGCCCGTCGCTCGCGAGCGACGGGCCGGGGCTTTCCGCTGGTCGGGGGCTTTTCCGGGTTTCGGCCGGGCGGTCTTGGCAGGGTGGATGGCATGTGACATATTACTGACGTGCTGAAGACCGAGAGACCTCCCCTGGACGTCGTCGTGGTCGGCGCCGGTGTGGTCGGCGCCGCCTGCGCCTACTACGCCGCCCGCGCCGGGCTCGCCGTCGCCGTCGTGGACCGCGGGCCGGTGGCCGGCGGCACCACCGGAGCGGGCGAGGGCAACCTGCTGGTCTCCGACAAGGAGCCCGGGCCCGAGCTCGACCTCGCGCTGCTCAGCACCCGGCTCTGGCGCGAACTCGCCGAGGACCTCGGCGCCGCCGTCGAGTACGAGCCCAAGGGCGGTGTGGTGGTCGCCTCCACCGGCGCCGGCCAGGAGGCGCTGCGGGCCTTCGCGGTCGGCCAGCGCGCCGTCGGGGTGGTCGCCGAGGAGGTGCCCGGCGAGCGGCTGCGGGAGCTGGAGCCACACCTCGCCCCCGGCCTGGCCGGAGGCTTCCACTACCCGCAGGACGCCCAGGTCCAGCCCGCCCTGGCCGCCGCCCACCTGCTGCGCGCGGCCCGCACGATGGGCGCCGAGCTGATCACCGGGGAGACCGTGACCGCCGTCGACCGCGGGCCGGACGGCGCCGTGCGCGGTGTGCGGACCGACCGCCGGCGACTCGCCGCGCCCGCCGTGGTGAACGCGGCCGGCACCTGGGGCGGCGAGCTGGCCGCACTGGCCGGGGTGCACCTGCCGGTGATGCCCCGACGCGGCTTCGTCCTGGTCACCGAACCGCTGCCGCGGGTCGTCCGGCACAAGGTCTACGCCGCCGACTACGTGGCCAACGTGGCCAGTGGCTCCGCCGGGCTGGAGACCTCCGCCGTGATCGAGGGCACCCCCGGCGGGCCGGTGCTGATCGGCGCCAGCCGGGAGCGGGTCGGCTTCGACCGCACGCTCTCCCAGGAGGTGCTGCGCCGGCTGGCCGGCCAGGCGGCGGAACTCTTCCCGGTGCTCGCGGACGTGACCGTGCTGCGCGCCTACCGGGGCTTCCGCCCGTACCTGCCGGACCACCTGCCGGCCATCGGTGCCGATCCCCGGGTGCCCGGGCTGTACCACGCCTGCGGGCACGAGGGGGCCGGGATCGGGCTGGCCCCGGCGACCGGGCTGCTGATCAGCGAACAGCTCACCGGGAAGCAACCGGAGCAGGACCTCGCGCCGTTCCGCGCGGACCGGTTCCCGGCGCCGTGAGGCGCTGCCCGTGAGGCCCGGCGGGGTGAGACCCGGCTCGTGAGACCGGGCCTGTGAGACCCGGCGGGGTGAGACCCGCCGCCGCGCGGGATCGCGCCCGCGATCGTTCCGCATGAGATTCCGTCCTGGATTGGAGACGCCGCCGATGCGCCGCCGCACCCCCGCCGGGCTGGTCGAGGCCGAGCCCGGGCCCGCCCACCACATCGAGTTCGACGGGCGGCCCGTCAGCGCGCTGCCCGGGCAGTCGATCGCCGCCGCGCTCTGGGCCGACGGCGTGCTCGCCTGGCGCACCACCCGGGTCGGCGGGAAGCCGCGCGGGGCGTTCTGCGGGATCGGCAGCTGCTTCGACTGCCTGGCCACCGTGGACGGCCGACCCAACCAGCGCACCTGCCTGCTCCCCGCCGAGCCCGGCACCACCGTCACCACCCAGGAGGGCCACGGCCGTGCCGACCTCGCCGTCTGACCCCTCGCCGTCTGACCCCTCGTCCTCCGACGCCTCGTCCTTCGACCTCGCGGTGGTCGGGGCCGGCCCGGCCGGGCTCGCCGCCGCCGTCACCGCCGCCGACCTCGGGCTGCGCTGCGTCCTGCTGGACGGCGGACAGCACACCGGCGGGCAGTACTACCGCCACCCGGCGCCCGGCCTCGGCGCGGCCCGGCCGGACCGGCTGCACCACCACTGGTCCGCCTACACCGGCCTGGCCGACCGGCTCGCCGCCCACGAACGGGCCGGGCGGGCCGCCTTCCGGGCCGGGCACCAGGTCTGGGCGCTGGAGCGCTCCGCGGACGGCTTCGCGGTGCACGCCACCCGCGGGCCCGAGAGCACCGACCGGGCCACCGTCCGGGCCCGGTCGGTGCTGCTCGCCGCCGGCGCGTACGAGCGGCAGCTGCCGTTCCCCGGCTGGACCCTGCCCGGGGTGGTCACCGCGGGCGGCGCGCAGGCGATGCTCAAGGCCGGGCTGGTCCTGCCCGGGCGCCGGATCGTGGTCGCCGGGAGCGGGCCGCTGCTGCTCGCCGCGGCGTCCTCGCTGGTCACCGCGGGCGCCGAGGTGCCCGCGGTGGTCGAGGCCACCGCCTACCTCGGGTACGCGCGGCGCCCGGGCGTGCTGGCGGGCGTTCCCGGCAAGCTGGTCGAGGGCGCCGGGCACGGCGGTGCGCTGCTGCGGCACGGCGTCCGGCTGCGCCCGCGCAGCGCGGTGGTCGAGGCGCACGGCACGGACCGGGTCACCGGCGTCACGGTGGCCCGACTGGACGCCGACTGGCGGCCGGTGCCCGGCACCGAGCGGCGGATCGACTGCGACGCCCTCGCGGTGGGCCACGGCCTGCTGCCGCAGATCGACCTGGCCACCGAGCTGGGCGCCCGGACCACGGCCGGACCGGACGGCGCGGTCGCGCTGGCGGTCGACGCCCGGCTGCGCACCAGCGTCCCCGGCCTCTGGTCCGCGGGGGAGACCAACGGCGTCGGCGGCGCCGACCTCGCGCTCGCCGAGGGCGAGCTGGCCGCGCACGCGGTGGCCGGGGCGCAGCCGACGGCCGCGCTGCTGCGCCGGCGCTCCCGGCTGCGGGCCTTCGCCGAGCTGATGGCCGCCGCCCACCGGCCGGGACCGGGCTGGACCGGGTGGCTGCGCCCGGACACCGACGTCTGCCGATGCGAGGAGGTGCCGGTCTCGGCGATCCGGGAGGCCGTGGACGAGCTGGGCGCGGGCGATCCGCGCACCGTCAAGCTGCTCACCCGGGCCGGGATGGGCTGGTGCCAGGGGCGGATGTGCGGTCCGGCCGTGGCGTGTCTGGCCGGCCCCGGTCCGGAGCCGGGCGGCCCGGGGCCCGACCGGCGGCCGCTGGGTTGTCCGGTGCCGCTCTCCCAACTGGCGGCGGGGCCCACCCCGGAGTCGTGACGGGCCGGCCGTCGAGCCGACGCCCACTGTTGCGCCCACCGTCGGACGGACACCCACCGTCGGACGGACAGCCCCCGTCGAACGGACGGGCCGGGGACCTTGTCTCCGACCCGCCCCTGCTTATAAAATGTCACACCTCACCAAGGAGTCCACCGTGTCCATCACCCCCCACGACACCACCCGTCCCTGGCGCGGCATCATGGTCGCCACCACGATCCCGCTGCGCCCGGACCACTCCGTCGACTACGACGCCTACGCCGAGCACGTCCGCTGGCTGATCGACTCCGGCTGCGAGGGCGTCGTCCCCAACGGCTCGCTGGGCGAGTACCAGACGCTCACCGCCGAGGAGCGCGCCCGGGTCGTCGAGGTGGCCATCGAGGCGGCCGGCGACGGCTCTCGGGTCATGCCCGGCGTGGCCGCGTACGGCAGCGCCGAGTCCCGCCGCTGGGCCGAGCAGGCCGCCGAGGCCGGCGCGGGCTCCGTCCTGCTGCTGCCGCCGAACGCCTACCGGGCCGACCACGCCTCGGTGCGCGCGCACTACGCCGAGGTCGCCAAGGCGGGCCTGCCGATCGTCGCCTACAACAACCCGATCGACACCAAGGTGGACCTCGTCCCCGCGCTGCTCGCGCAGCTGCACGGCGAGGGCTCGATCGTCGCCGTCAAGGAGTTCAGCGGGGACGTCCGCCGGGCGTACGAGATCGCCGAGCTGGCCCCCGGGCTGGACCTGCTGATCGGCGCCGACGACGTGCTGCTGGAGCTGGCGCTGGCCGGTGCGGTCGGCTGGATCGCCGGCTACCCGAACGCGCTGCCGGAGGCCTCGGTGGCGCTCTACGACGCCGCGGTCAAGCACGACCTGGAGACCGCGCTGCCGCTCTACAAGGCGCTGCACTCGCTGCTGCGCTGGGACTCCAAGACCGAGTTCGTCCAGGCCATCAAGCTTTCCATGGACATCGCCGGGCGCCCCGGCGGCCCGGTCCGGGCCCCGCGCCAGCCGCTCACCCCGGAGATCGAGGCGGCCGTGCGGGCCGCCACCGAGAAGGCGCTGGCCGAGGGCCTCGCATAGCGCCCGCCCCCGGGCCGGCTGCCCGCGCAGCCGGCCAGGCCAACCCACCAACCACCAGAACCTGTACGGGAGTTGTGACCCATGCGCAGCCGTCACGTGTTCCACGCCGTCGACTCGCACACCGAGGGCATGCCGACCCGGGTGATCACCGGCGGCTTCGGCGTCATCCCCGGCGCCACCATGGCCGAGCGCCGGGTGCACTTCCAGCAGCACCTGGACCACTTCCGCACCCTGCTGATGTACGAGCCGCGCGGCCACGCGGCGATGAGCGGCGCCATCCTCCAGCCGCCCACCCGGCCGGACGCCGACTTCGGCGTGCTCTACATCGAGGTCTCCGGGCTGCTGCCGATGTGCGGGCACGGCACCATCGGGGTCGCCACCGTGCTGGTCGAGACCGGGATGGTGCCGGTGGTCGAGCCGGTCACCACCGTACGGCTGGACACCCCGGCCGGGCTGGTGGTCGCCGAGGTGCAGGTCGAGGACGGCGCAGCCAAGGCGGTGACCATCCGCAACGTGCCCTCCTACTCCGTCGCCCTGGACAACAAGATCGAGGTGCCCGGCTACGGCACGGTGACCTACGACCTCGCGTACGGCGGCAACTTCTACGCCATCCTGCCGCTCGCCGAGTTCGGGCTGCCCTTCGAGTGGGAGCGCAAGCAGGAGATCCTGGACGCGGGCCTCGCGATGATGGACGCGATCAACGCGAGCCCCGACCGGCCGGTCCACCCCGAGGATCCGTCCATCCACAGCTGCCACCACGTCCAACTGCTCGCCCCCGGCTCCACCGCCGAGCACTCCCGGCACGCGATGGCCATCCACCCCGGCTGGTTCGACCGTTCGCCCTGCGGCACCGGCACCTCGGCGCGGATGGCCCAGCTGCACGCGCGCGGCGAACTGCCGCTCGGGCAGGACTTCCGCAACGACTCCTTCATCGGCACGACCTTCATCGGGCGGCTGGTCGAGGGGACCGAGGTGGCCGGGCGGCCCGCCGTGGTGCCCACCGTCACCGGGCGGGCCTGGGTCACCGGCACCGCCCAGTACTTCCTCGACCCCAGCGACCCGTTCCCGGCGGGGTTCCTGTTGTGAGCGGAGCCCGCTCGGACCCGGCGGGCCCCTGCTCGGACCCGGCGGGCCCCTGCTCCGGCCCCGGCCGGCCCCTGCTCTGAACCTCCCCTGAAGGGCTGCTAGTTGTGACCATCACCTCGTACAACCCCGCCGATCCGGACGACCTCGTGGTCGCCGTCGAGGAACCCGGCGCCGAGGCCGTCCGGGCCGCCGTCGGGCGGGCCCGCACCGCCCAGGCCGGCTGGCTCGCGGCCGGCGCGGGCGCCCGGTCGGCGGCGCTCGGCCGGATCGCCGACGCGGTCGAGGCGCACGCGGAGGAGCTGACCGCGCTGATCGTGCGCGAGGTCGGCAAGCCGCTCGCCGAGGCACGCGGCGAGGTCGCCCGGACCGCGGCGATCTGGCGCTACTACGCGCAGGCGCCGTACGCGGCCTCCGGGGCGGTGCACGAGACCGCCGCCGGGCCGGGACTGCTGCTCACCCGGCGCCGCCCGTACGGGGTGGCCGGGCTGATCGCGCCGTGGAACTTCCCGCTGGCGATCCCGAGCTGGAAGGCCGCCCCGGCGCTGGCGGTGGGCAACACGGTGGTCCTCAAGCCCGCCCCCGAGGCGACGGCGTGCGCGCTGCGGCTGGCGGAACTGGCCCTCGGGGCCGGCCTGCCCGAGGACGTGCTGACGGTGCTGCCCGGCGGGGCGCAGGAGGGCGCGGCGCTGGTCGAGGCGGCGGACGTGGTCTCCTTCACCGGCTCGACCGGCGTCGGCCGGGCCGTGGTGCGCGCCGCGACCGAGCGCGGGGTGCCGGTGCAGGCCGAACTCGGCGGACTGAACGCCGCGTTGGTGCTGCCGGACGCCGACATCGCGCAGGCCGCCGGGCACATCGCGGCCGCCATCGCCGGGTACGCCGGCCAGAAGTGCACCGCCACCAGCCGGGTGATCGCGGTCGGCGCCGCGTACGAGCCGCTGCGCGAGGCGCTGGTCAAGGCGCTGGCGGCGGTGGACGACTCGGTGTGCGGGCCGGTGGTCAACTCCGCCGCCCGGGAGCGGCTGACCCTCGCCGTCGGCTCGGCCGTGGAGGCCGGTGCCGACGTGCTCACCGGCGGCGGGGTGCCCGAGCGGGCCGGCTGGTACGTCGAGCCGACCCTGCTCGCGGACGTCCCGGCCGAACACCCGCTGGCCCGCGAGGAGTTCTTCGGCCCGGTGGCCGTGCTGCACGCCGCCGCCGACCTGGACGAGGCGATCGCGCTCGCCAACGACACCCCGCACAGCCTCTCCACCTCGGTGCACACCCGCAGCCTGGACGTGGCGCTGGCCGCCGCCGACCGGCTGGACGCGGGCATGATCCGGGTCAACGCGCCGTCCAGCGGCGTCGACTTCCACCTGCCCTTCGGCGGGGCCAAGGGTGCGAGCCACGGAGAGCGCGAACAGGGCCAGGCCGCACTGGACTTCTACACCGTCAGCCGGACGGTCAGCGTGCTGCCGGCCGGAGGCGCCTGATGTACGTCCGTACCGTCGACTACCACACCGCCGGCGAGCCGTTCCGGATCGTGCTGGACGGCGCACCGGCGATCCCCGGTGACACCGTCGCCGAACGGCGGGCCATCGCGCTCGGCGCGGGCGGCAGCGCCACCGCGCCCCGGCCCAGCGCGCTGGACGACGTCCGGCAACTGCTCACCCGGGAGCCGCGCGGCCACGCCGGGATGTACGGCGGGTTCCTGGTGCCGCCGGACGACGACGAGGCGCACCTCGGCGTGCTGTTCTGGCACAAGGACGGCTACTCGACGGCCTGCGGGCACGGCACCATCGCGCTCGGCGCCTGGGCGGTGGACTCCGGACTCGTGTCGGCCCCCCAGGACGGCGTGGCGCGGGTGCGGATCGACGTGCCCTCCGGCCGGGTCACCGCGCTGGTCCACCGGGCCGGCGGGCGCACCACCGGGGTCACCTTCCGCAACGTGCCCACCCGGGTGAGCGCGCTCAAGCTGCCGGTGCGGACCTCGCGCGGAACGGTGGAGGTCGCCGTCGCGCACTCCGGCGCCTGCTACGCCTCCGTGTCGGCCGCCTCGCTGGGGCTGGCCGTGGAGCCGGCGCAGCTGGCCGAACTCACCGCTGTGGGTCGGGAGATCAGGGCGGCCCTGGCGGACTCGGAGGCGGTGGCGCACCCGACCGATCCTCGGCTGTCCGGGGTGTACGGCGTGATCCTCTACGACGAACTCCCCTCGGAAGGAGGGGTGTTGAACCAGCGGAACGTCACCGTCTTCGCGGACGGGCAGATCGACCGCTCGCCCTGCGGCTCCGGCACCTCCGCCCGGCTCGCGGTGCTCGCCGCCGAGGGCCGGCTGGCCCCGGGCGAGCCGCTGCGACACGAGTCGGTCATCGGCACGGTGTTCAGCGGCCGGGTGCTCCCGGGCGGCGACCCCCTGGGTGAGGGCGTCGTCACCGAGGTCGGCGGGACGGCGAGCCGCACCGGCGAGCACGGCTTCGTGCTGGAGCCGGACGACGAGCTGGGGACGGGGTTCCTCCTGTGAAGCCAACTGCCCGGCCCGGTACGGCGGTTGTGCCGCTCCAGTACGCCGTGAGGGGCACCGGCGGCGTCGGGCCCGCCGGGGCGGTGGGGGCGATCGAGCGGGTGCTGCTGGACGGGTTCGACCCGGAGGCGGCACCCGCCCGGTCGGCTGTGGCGGTACCGGCCGGTGAACTGCTGCTGATGCCGGCCGCCGCCGGGCCGTACGCGGGTGTGAAGATCGCCGGGGTGGCCCCGGAGAACCCGCGGCACGGGCTGCCCCGGATCACCGGCAGCTACCTGCTGCTGGACGGCCCCACGCTGCAGCCGGTCGCCCTGCTGGACGGTGCCGCGCTCACCACGCTGCGCACGCCGGCCGTCACCGCCGCCGCACTTCGGCGGCTGGCGGTGCCGGAGGCCGAGCACCTGGTGCTGTTCGGCTCCGGGCCGCAGGCGTACGGGCACCTCGACGCGCTGCTGGCCGTCCGACCGCTGACCCGGCTCACGGTGGTCGCGCGCAACGCGGAGCGGGCCGGGGCGCTGGTGGCGTACGGGCAGCGGCTCGGGCTGGCGGCCGCCGCCGGCGGACCGGAGGCGGTCGCGGAGGCGGACCTGGTGGTCTGCTGCACCACCGCGCGCACACCGCTGTTCGACGGGGCGCTGGTGCCCGCGCACGCGGCGGTGGCGGCGGTCGGCTCGCACGAGCCGGACGCACGGGAGGTGGACGGGGTGCTGGTCGAGCGGGCCGAACTCTACGTGGAGGCGCGCTCGGTCGCGGGCCGGGAGGCCGGGGACCTGCTGATGGCGGGCGTGGCCGGGCGGCAACTGTGGAACCTGGCCGAGCTGGTGCGCGGCGACGCGCTGGTGCCGACCGGGCGGCCGCGGTTCTTCAAGAGTGTCGGGATGGCCTGGGAGGACCTGGCGGTCGCGGCGGAGGTGCACCGGGCGGGAGCCGAGGCGGTGTAGCGGCTCAGTCGCCGATGAACCAGATCCAACTGCCAGGTATCGCGGCACAGTTGGCGAGCAGGTTGCGCAGGTCGCGGACGGCCGCCCGCTGCGCCTCGGTGGTGCAGCGGGCGAGCAGTGCGGTGGCCTCCTCGAAGGCGGCCGCCGCGTCCTGCTCGTTGAGGTAGGTGTCGCCGTACGGGTCGATCCGGCCGAGCCGGTGGTCGGCCGGGCGGGTGTGCGCTGCCAGGGCTTCGGCGAGCGCGTCGCCGTGGTCGACCGAGAGGTGTAGCCGGTCGGTGGTCCGGCCGCTGTTCGGGCGGCCGTCGTACAGGGCGATCTCGATGCCCATGCCTGGTGCTCCTGGCGGTGGTCGGGAGTCGTGGGGCCGGAGTCGGCCCGGTGGGAAGGGATCCCCCGCCGGGCCGGCTCCTTCGTGTTTCCGTCGCGCGCTCAGCAGTAGGTCGCGAGCAGCCGGGCCAGGTGCTTGCCGCCGACCAGCAGGGGCTCCTCGCTGCGGGCGATCTGGGCGGCGAGCTCGGCGCCCTCCAGGGTGCTGACGACCGTGCCGGCCAGTTCGCCGGCGTCCTGGGTGTCGATGCCCGCCGCGACCAGGTGTTCCACCACGACGGCCCGCCAGTTGGCGAAGGCCTCGGCCACGGCCTGCTCGATGACCGGCGCGCGGCCGACCGTCTCCAGGGCGGTGCTGCTGATCGGGCAGCCGTCCTGCCAGTCGGAGGCGCGCAGCTCCCGCGCGAGCATCGTGGTGCAGGCGACGATCGCCTCGCCGAGGTCCGCCGAGGAGCCCAGTCCGGCGCGCAGCAGGACGGCGAACTCCTCGTCCCCGTGCCGGATCGCCTCGGCGGCCAACTCCTGCTTCCCGCCCGGGAAGAAGTGGTAGACGGAGCCGAGGGTGGCCTCGGCCTCGCGGGAGATCTGCTTGATCCCGGTGCCCTCGTACCCCTGGCGCTGCAGCAGTCGGGAGGTGGCCCGGACGATCCGCTCGCGGGTACCGACGGGGCTGACGGCGGTGGTCTTCGCGGGTGTCGCGGGCGTCTCGGGCGTCTTCACGGCGTGATGCTAGCCGATGCAATGAATAGAGCGTTCGTTCTGGCGGAGGGCCGGACGCATGCCCGTCGAGCAGCAGGAGTCCGCCCCGGCGGCAGATCGCGTGCCGCCGGCCGTTGTCACGGCCGGCGGCCGCTGCCACCATGGGCGTTCGGCGGCCTTGACGGGCTGTTCGAGGCAGGGACAGTTGAGCACGCAACGTAACGTGACATTGTACACTGGTGTTCTGCACCCATCCGGAGGAACACCATGGCCGACCTCAAATCCCGCACCCTGATCTCCGTCCAGGAGCGGCTTCGCGACCAGGTCGCCCACGCACTCCGGGCGGCCCTGATCTCCGGCGAACTGCGCCCCGGCGTCGTCTACTCGGCGCCCGCCCTCGCCGCCGACTTCGGCGTCTCCGCGACCCCGGTCCGTGAGGCCATGCTCGACCTCGCCCGCGAAGGCCTGGTCGAGGCCGTCCGCAACAAGGGCTTCCGGGTCACCGAACTCACCGAGCGCGACCTCGACGACTACACCGAGATCCGCGCCCTGATCGAGGTCCCGACGGTCGGCCGGGTGACGCGCTCCGCGACCAAGGACCAGCTGGAGCGGCTGCGCCCGCAGGCCGAGGCCATCGTCGCGGCGGCGCGCAAGCACGACCTGATCGGCTACCTGGAGGCCGACCGGCAGTTCCACCTCGACCTGCTCGGCCTGGCCGGCAACGCGCGGCTGGTCGACGTGGTCGGCGACCTGCGCAAGCGCTCGCGCCTGTACGGCCTCAACCGCCTCGACGAGCGCGGCGAGCTGGTGTCCTCGGCGGAGGAGCACCTGGAGCTGCTGGACCTGATGATCGCCGGCGACGCCGAGGCGGCCGAGGCCTGCATGACGCGGCACCTCAGCCACGTCCGCTCACTCTGGGCCGGCCAGGACGAGGCGGCGGAGGAGGAGCGTCCGGCCCTGCGGCTGCGGGCCCGCTAGCGATCAAACCACTCGTCCGGGTGAAGGCCGACGATCGGGCGTCGGAGGGCGCCCGGGTTCTACGATGATGCTCTCGACACCGGCAGTCAGGAGGAAATCCATGTCCGCCGCAGCAGTGGAAGAGCCCATGGAGCAGCCGACGCTGCTGCAGGCCGCCGAGCTGATCTCTCAGCAGCTGGTGGGCCACAGGGTCGAGATCATCGGAGGCCAGATCACCGTGACACCGCCTCCCGACGGGCCGCACGCGGAAACGCTCACCGACCTCATGATCCCGCTGTGGGCTGCGGGACTTCACGGTGAGACATCCCGGCTGGTTCAGGGCATGGGAATGTGGCTCCCAGGAGGCGCATCCGACTACGCGATTCCTGACCTGTCTCTTGTCGATGCCGATTACCAGGATCACCTGATCGAGCACAACTGCTATGACCCGGTGATCTTTCGGCTGGTTGCGGAAGTCACGTCGTCCAACCATCTGTCCGACGTCAAGATCAAGCCCGGGATCTATGCCGAAGCGGGAGTTCCCGTTTACGTCATCATCGATCGCAAGAACCAGAAGGTCATGGTACTGACTGAGCCACGAGGCGGCGAGTACCGGGTGCACGCCGTCCACCACCCGGGGCAGACGTTCACCTTGCCGGAGTCGATCGGGGCCGGTGTGACGCTTGCCGTGGACGATTTGCTCATCGCCAAGAAATGACGATCCCTGTGCAGAGCAGTGCGCTCTTCATGGCCGAGGCTCTTTTCGAGCGCTTTCCCGGACACCGGGTGGAGGTGCTCGGCGGCGAGGTGTCCGTCGAGCCCGCCCCGGACATGCCCGCCGAGGGCGGAGGGTACCGGCAGCGGGTCGTCAGCCGTCCCGGGCAGGTGTTCACGCTGCCCGGGACGGCGGTGACCTTGGACGTCGGCGGTCTGCTGTCCTAGCCGACCGTGGCCGGCAGGGTCAGCTTCCCGTCGTGGACCTCGGCGATCTGGTCGACGGCGGTCAGGTGCGTCCGGTCGTGGGTGACCAGGACGGTGGCCGTCGCCCGGCGGTGGGTGAGTTCGGTGATCAAGTCCAGCACGGCGGCGCCCCGTTCGTGGTCGAGGGCGCTGGTGGGCTCGTCCACCAGCAGCACGGTGGGGTCGTTCATCAGGGCGCGGGCGATGTTGACGCGCTGGCGCTGACCGCCGGAGAGCTGGTGCGGGCGGCGCCCCGTCTGGTCGCGCAGGCCGACGGCGTCCAGCAGGTCCAGGGCGCGGGCGAGGGCTTCGCGGGGGGAGCGGCCGTCGAGGTGGGCCATCACCTGGAGCTGCTCGACGGCGGTGAGCGAGGGCAGCAGGTTGGCCTGCTGGAAGACGATGCCGATCTTCGTACGACGCAGCGCGGTGAGGTCCGCCCGGCTGAGCCCCGCGGTGTCGGTGCCGTCGATGACGACCTGCCCCGAGTCCGGGGTGATCAGGGTGGCGGCCACCGCCAGCAGGCTGGACTTGCCGGAGCCGGACGGGCCGACGACGGCGGTGATCGAGCCCTCGGGGACGGTCAGCGAGACGTCGTCCAGGGCGGTGAGTCGGCTGTCGCCGTCCGGGTAGGTGAGGGTGATGCGGTCGAGAACGAGGCTCATCGGGCGCTCCCCAGGGCGGTCAGCGGGTCGACGGAGATGATCCGGCGGATGGACAGGGCCGCGCCGATGGCGCCGAGGGCGATCATGACGGCGGCGGGCAGCAGGACGGTCGGAGCGTCCAGGACGAAGGGGACGGCGGAGCCGAGCAGCGCGCCGAAGCCGGCCGCGACGGCGGTGCCCAGCAGGGTGCCGAGCACCAGGAGCAGGACGGCCTGGCCGAGCGCGTCGCGCAGCAGGTATCGGGTGGAGGCGCCGAGGGCCTTGAGGACGGCGATGTCGCCGCTGCGCTGGATCGTCCAGACGGTGAAGAACGCGCCGATCACCAGGGCCGAGATGGCGAACAGGAAGCCGCGCATCAGCTGCAGGGAGCCGTTCTCCGAGGTGTACGAGCCGATCGCGGCGAGGGCGTCGTCGCGGGTGCGGGTCTCGGTGCCGTGGCGGGCGTCGGCGGCGGCGAGGTCGGCGCCCTTCGCGGTGGTCAGCGCGATGACGGTGGCGTGGCCGGTGCCGCCCGGGGCGAACTGCTGCCAGTCGGTGAGGCCGGTCCAGACCACCGGGGTGTGGCTGTACGCGGCATCGCCCTCGACCGCCACGACCCGCAGCGGGTGCCCGGCCATCGTGAAGTCGGCACCGGGGGTGAGGCCGCCCAGGTTCTCGGCGGCGGTCTTCGACAACACCGCCTGGCCGGGGGCGATCCGGCTGCCCTGCGGGGCCAGCCCGGAGCCGTCCGGGACGCCGAAGGCGGAGAGTGCGGCGGTGCGCTGCCCGGCGGCGGCCTTGGTGGTGGTGATGCCGAGCGGCTGGGCGGAGGTGACGCCCGGCTCGCGGGCCCAGGCCTGCCACTGCTCGGGGGTGACCTGGGAGTCCGTGAAGGACAGCTCCTGCCCGTCGGCCGGCTTGGAGAACACCAGGTGGTCGGCGGGCAGGCCGGTGATCGCGGAGATGTTCTGGCGGCCTAGGCCGGCGGTCAGACCGGACAACAGGCCGACCAGGACGGTGATCAGGACGATGACGGTCCCCATCAGGGCGAACCGCCCCTTGGCGAACCTCAGGTCCCTCCAGGCGACAAACACGGGTGGGCCTTCCTCTGCGCAGTGTTTTCCGACGTTTCCACCGTCGTGGATCAGGGAGCCCGGAGGCATCGAGCCGGGGATTGCATCCTGGGCATCAAAGGGCAGAAGCGGAGTTCAACCTTTTGATTGATGCCGGGCCCGGTGGGCGGAACTTAGGCTGGAGGGATGGCGACCGAACGAACCAGAACCACCCCCGTCGCCCGCGTCCTCCAGGTCTGCCTGCACCTGCTCGTGGCGGGCCTCCTCGCACTCGCCGTCGCCCGGGCCGTCTTCGTCGACCGCGGCGGCGACCCGGCGGCCGTCGCCGCCGCGGCCACCGCGATGGCCGCCGTCTACGCCGTCGGGCCGCAGCTGGCCGCGGTCCGCCGCTCGCGCCGGGCGGCCGCGCTCTGGCTCCTCCTGCTCGGCGTCACCTGGGCGGGCGTCCTGCTCGCCACCCAGGACGGCGTCTGGCTGGCCTTCCCGCTGTACTTCCTGGAACTGCACCTGCTCGGGCGGCGCGGCGGGCCGGTGGCCGTCGCGCTGACCGCCGCCGCGGCCATCGCCGCGTGGTCCTGGCACCAGCACAGCTTCAGCCTCGCCGCCTCGATCGGGCCCGCCCTCGGCGCGGCCGTCGCCACCGCCACCGTGCTCGGCTACCAGGCGCTCTACCGGGAGAGCGAGGAACGGCGCCGGCTGATCGACGAACTCACCGCCGCCCGCGCCGACCTCGCCGCCGCCCACCACACCGCCGGAGTGACGGCCGAACGCGAGCGCCTGGCCCGGGAGATCCACGACACCCTCGCGCAGAGCCTCAGCTCCATCCAACTGCTGCTGCGGGCGGCCCAGCGGGCCCTGCCCGAGCGCACCGAGGCCGCCGCCGGCTACGTCGAACAGGCGCGGCAGGCCGCCCAGGACAACCTGGACGAGGCCCGGCGCTTCGTCCGCGCCCTCACCCCGCCCGCGCTGGACGCGGACCTGCTGCCGGTCGCGCTGGAGCGGCTGTGCGCGACGACGACGGCGCAGACCGGCCTGGCGGTGAAACTGCACGTCTCCGGAGACCCGGTCCGGCTGCCGGCCGCCCACGAAGTCGCGCTGCTGCGGATCGCGCAGTCGGCGCTCGGCAACACCGTCCGGCACGCGAAGGCCTCGTGCGCCGAGGTGACACTCAGCTACATGGAGGGCGAGGTGGCGCTGGACGTGTTCGACGACGGGGCCGGGTTCGAACCGGCGGTGGTCGCCGGCCGCACCGGCGGGGACGGCGGGTTCGGACTGCCCTCGATGCGTGCCCGGGCCCGGGCGCTCGGCGGCACCTTCACGGTGGAGTCCGCGCCGGGGGAGGGCACCGCGGTGGCGGTGCAGCTGCCCGCCGAACCGGCCGGGCCGGCCGGGCAGACGGGTCCGGCCGGGCCTGGGTCGGAGGTGGCGTCGTGATCCGGCTGCTGATCGCGGACGACCACCCGGTGGTGCGGGCCGGCCTGCGGGCGGTGCTGGAGAGCGAACCGGACTTCGCGATCGTCGCGGAGGCGGCGACCGCCGAACGGGCCGTCGAGCTGGCGGCGGAGGCGGGCGTCGACGTGGTGCTGATGGACCTGCAGTTCGGGCCCGGCTCGGCGATGAACGGCGCACAGGCCACCGCGGCGATCACCGCCAGGGCGGGCGCGCCGCGGGTCCTGGTCGTCACCACGTACGACACCGACGCCGACACCCTGCCCGCCCTGGAGGCGGGCGCCACCGGGTACCTGCTGAAGGACGCGCCGCCGGAGCAACTGGCCCAGGCCGTACGGGCAGCCGCGGCCGGGCGATCGGCACTGGCGCCCAGCGTCGCGGACCGGCTGCTGGAACGCATGCGGACGCCGGCGGCGGCACTCAGCGCACGGGAGACCGAGGTGCTCGGGCTGGTCGCCGACGGGCTCACCAACCAGCAGGTCAGCCAGCGGCTGCACCTGAGCCAGGCCACGGTGAAGTCGCACCTGGTGCACATCTACACCAAGTTGGGGGTTGACTCGCGGACGGCTGCGGTGCGGGAGGCGCGGGGGCGGGGGCTGATCCGGTAGCGGAAGTGCTGCGGCCGCCTTCGGTCGGCGGCACGGTTCGGCCGGACGGATCCCTTGGCGGGGGAGGGAGTTGAGCGGGCCGGGCGTAGGGTTGGGGGTCGGTCCGTGCCCGTAGCAGTGTGAGGAGCCCCTGATGGCCGTGCGTCTCGACGAGCTTGCCGTGCCGGTGATCGGCGCGCCGATGGCGGGCGGGGCCTCGACCCCCGAGCTGGTGGCCGCGGTGAACCGGGCCGGTGGGCTGGGGTTCCTCGCGGCGGGGTACCGGAGCGCCGCGGCGATGGCCGAACAGATCGCGCTGGTACGGAAGTCGAGTGACCGGCCGTACGGGGTGAACCTCTTCGTCCCGTCGCCGCCCGGGGACCCGGCGGCCGTCGCCGCCTACCGCGAGCGGCTGCGGCCCGAGGCCGAGCGGTGGGGGGTGACGCTGCCGGAGGAGAGCGGGCAGCCCGACCGGGACGACTGGGAGGCCAAGCTCGCCGTGCTGCTCGCGGACCCGGTGCCGGTGGTCTCGTACACCTTCGGCCTGCCGACGGCGGAGGAGGCCTCGGCGCTCCGGGCCGTCGGGACGCTGCAGGTCGGCACGGTCACCACGCCGGCCGAGGCACGGGCGGCGGAGGGGGTCGGGATGGACGCGCTGTGCGTGCAGGGCCCGGAGGCGGGCGGTCACCGGGGCACCCACCGGGTCGCGGACGTGCCGGGGGAGGTGCCGCTGCTTCGCCTGCTGCCCGCCGTACGGGAGGTGACGGGGCTGCCGCTGGTCGCCGCCGGCGGGCTCGGCGACGGCGCGGCGGTCGCGGCGGCGCTGCGGGCCGGGGCGGTCGCGGTGCAGCTGGGGACGGCCCTGCTGCGCTCCGACGAGTCGGGCGCCTCGGCCGCGCACCGGGCGGCGCTCACCGAACTCCCGGAGACGACCGTCACCCGCGCCTTCACCGGCCGCCCCGCCCGCGGCCTGCGCAACGCCTTCATCGACCGCCACGGCCCGTACGCCCCGCCCGCCTACCCCGAGGTCCACCACCTCACTGCCCCGCTGCGCGCCGCCGCCACCCGCCGCGCCGACACCACGGCGATGCACCTCTGGGCCGGCACGGCCCACCACCTGGCCCGCTCCGGCTCGGCCGAGGCGATCGTCACCGACCTCTGGCACGCCGCGCGCGGGTAGTGCGCCCAGCGCGCGCCGGACGGGGAGTGTCGTCCCCCGCAGGAGTGGATTGAGGGGGAAAGCGCGCGGTGACGTATAAGAGGCAACTTAACCTGCTCGCATGTGGGAGATCACACTTCTGGCGCCGGTTGAGGAGTGGTACTTGCAGGTTTGCGAGGACGACCCCAAGACGGCGGAGCGGAACGGAGTGCGCCGATGAAGGGGCGTAGGTGGACCGAGGTGCGGGCCGAGGTCATGAAGCGGTTTCCCGAGCTGGCGACGCCCGAGGCGGAAGCGGAGCGGGCGCGGATTCGTCAGGAGATGGTGGCCCAGATTCGGGGGCATGAGCTCGCCGAGCTGCGGCGCAAGGCCGGGCTGACCCAGAAGCACGTGGCGGAGTTGCTCGGGGTGAGCCAGGCGCGGGTGTCGCAGATCGAACACGGCCAGGTGGACAGTCTGGACAACCTGCGCGCGTACGCGGCGGCGATCGGCGGCGAGGTCGAGGTGACCGTCCGGCAGGGGGAGCGGACGATCAAGGTGGCCTGATCGTCCGCTCCGGGTCCGGCCCCCCGCGTGCGGACGCGGTCAGGCCAGCAGGGCGGCCATCCAGGACTCGATGTCCTCGACCGTCCTCGGGAGGGCGCCCGACATCAGGTGGGCGCCGTCCTTCGTGATCACGAGGTCGTCCTCGATGCGGATGCCGAGGCCGCGGAGTTCGACGGGGAGGGTTTCGTCGTCGGGCTGGAGGTAGAGGCCGGGTTCGACGGTGAGGACCATGCCCTCCTCCAGGACGCCGTCGAGGTAGCGGTCGGCGCGGGACGTGGCGCAGTCGTGGTAGTCGAGGCCGAGCATGTGGCCGCTGCCGCAGAGGGTGTAGCGGCGGTACAGGCCGTTGTCCTCGGCGAGGGCCTGGTCGGCGGGGATGCGCAGGACGCCCCAGTCGGCGAGGCCTTCGGCGATGACCCGCATCGCCGCGCGGTGGAAGTCGCGGAAGCGGGCGCCGGGGCGCAGGGCGGCGATGCCGGCGCTCTGGGCGGCGAGGACGAGTTCGTAGGCCTGGCGCTGGACGGGGGTGAAGGTGCCGCCGAGCGGGAGGGTGCGGGTGATGTCGGCGGCGTAGAGGGTGTCGGTCTCGACGCCGGCGTCCAGCAGGAGCAGGGAGTTCGGGTCGAGGGCGCCGTCGTTGCGGATCCAGTGTAGGACGCAGGCGTGGGCGCCGGAGGCGGCGATGGTGGTGTAGGCGGTGCCGTTGCCCTCGGCGCGGGCGCGCAGGTCGAAGACGCCCTCGATCCAGCGTTCGCCGCGGTGGTGGCGCAGTGCGGTGGGCAGGGCGCGGACGACGTCCTCGAAGCCGGTGACGGTGTGGTCGACGGCGAGTTGCAGCTGGCCGACCTCCCACTCGTCCTTGACCAGGCGCAACTCGGAGAGTACGGCGGCCAGTTCGCCGTCCGGGTGCGCGAAGGAGCCGGGACGTCCGGTGGCCTCGTCCACCAGGGCGTCGGTGCCGGTCAGCACCCGCGTGGGCGGCTGGGGTCCGGCGAGCAGGGCGCCCAGGTCGTCGAGGTGTCGGGTGCGTACCCCGGTGAGCCGGGCGGCTTCGCCGAGGTCGGGCCGGGGGCCGACCCAGAACTCGCCGTAGCGGCGGTCGCGGTAGAACTCGCCGCCGTCGCGCGGGGACCGGGGGCGCAGGTAGAGGACCGGCTCGTGGCCTTCGGGGCCCGCCGGTTCGAGGACGAGGACGTGGTCGGCCTGGTCCTCGCCGGTGAGTCCGGTGAGCCAGACGTACGCGCTGTGCGGGCGGAAGCGGTGGTCGAGGTCGTTGCAGCGGACCTTGAGCCGGCCGGCCGGGACGATCAGCCGCTCGCCGGGGAACGCGGCGGAGAGGCGGGCGCGGCGGCCGGGGAAGCGGTCGTGTCCGGGGACACGGCGGTCGGCGGGGAGCGGGGTGGCGGCCCAGCGGGTGCCCATGAAGGCGGCGAGGGCGGGGGTGACCGGGAGGTCGT
This sequence comes from Kitasatospora sp. NPDC097691, assembly GCF_040302665.1. NCBI lineage: Bacteria > Bacillati > Actinomycetota > Actinomycetes > Kitasatosporales > Streptomycetaceae > Kitasatospora > Kitasatospora sp. NPDC097691. The sequence goes on from NZ_JBEORY010000031.1 coordinate 67,167, forward strand.
GGCTCCCGGTGGCGAGGCCGGTCTGGCGGAGGGTCACCGGTGAACTCCTAGGCGGGGCTGGGGAGATGTGCGGCGCGGGCACGGGTGGGGCGCGAGCACGGACACAGCTCGGTAACGGGCGGCGTCACCTCTTGTGCAGTGCAATTTCACATTACTATGTTACGGGTCACACAGCGCAGCGGCCAGATCAGGCCCCCCACAGCGGAGTTGCACATGACCAGGCGCACCCACGCCGCCCTCGCGGCGGCCCTCGCGGCGACCCTCACCCTCGGCCTCGGGGCCTGTACCAACGACAAGAGCGACAGCGGCGGCGACAACGCGGCCGGCAGCACCAAGGCCCCCGGCGCCGCGTCCGGCTCGATCGTCGGTGGCACCCCGGTCAAGGGCGGCACCCTGACGGTGCTGTCCAACCAGGACTTCGCCCACCTCGACCCGGCCCGCAACTGGACCATGCCGAACATGGACTTCGGCATCCGGCTGCTCTACCGCACCCTGGTCACCTTCAAGGCCGAGCCGGGCGCCGCGGGCAGCGAGATCGTCCCGGACCTCGCCACCGACCTCGGCAGGCCCTCGGACGGCGGGAAGACCTGGAGCTTCACCCTCAAGGACGGCGTCAAGTACGAGGACGGCACGCCGATCAAGTCCGCCGACATCAAGTACAACGTCGAGCGTTCCTTCGCCCCCGACCTCACCGGCGGCCCCGACTACGCGCAGCAGTACCTGGCCGGCGGTGAGAACTACAAGGGCCCGCTGACCGGCGAGCACCTGGCCAGCATCGAGACCCCGGACGACAAGACGGTCGTCTTCCACCTCAAGCGTCCGGTCGCCGAGTTCTCGTACACCGCGACCCTGCCGACCTTCGCGCCGGTGCCGCAGTCCCAGGACAAGGGCACCCAGTACGACCTCCGCCCGTTCTCCTCCGGTCCGTACAAGATCGAGACCTACGACCGGGGCAAGCAGTTGGTCCTGGTCCGCAACAGCAACTGGGACCAGTCCACCGACCCGGTCCGCAAGGCCTATCCGGACAAGATCGTGGTCACCCAGGGCCTCAAGGGCGGCCAGGTCGACGACCGCATCATCGCGAGCGAGGGCGCGGACGCCTCCTCCGTGGAGTGGATGAACCTGCGCCCGGAGTCGGTCGCCAAGGTGCTGCCCAAGCCCGACGTGAAGTCCCGGCTGATCGCCGAGCAGCAGGGTTGCACCGACATGCTCTACCCCAACACCTCCAAAGCGCCCTTCGACGACCCGAAGGTGCGCGAGGCGCTGATGTACGCGGTGGACCGGGACGCCCAGGTCACCGCGTACGGCGGCCCCGCGATGGCGGACGTGGCCACCTCCTACCTGCCGCCCGCCCTGACCGGCGGGACCAAGCAGGACACCATGAAGATCGCCCCGACCGGCGATCCGGAGAAGGCCAAGCAGCTGCTCAAGGACGCGGGCAAGACCGACCTCAAGGTCTCGCTGGCCACCTCCGCCGGCGACAAGACCCGGGCCGAGGCGCTCCAGCAGTCGCTGGCCAAGGTCGGCATCCAGGCCACCATCACCACCGCCGACCCGTCGGTCTACTACGACACCATCGGCGACACCAAGAACGCGCCCGACCTCGCCGTCCTCGGCTGGTGCCCGGACTACCCGTCGGGTGCCACCTTCCTGCCCATGGTCTTCGACGGCCGCACCATCAAGGAGAAGGGCAACCAGGGCAACGTCGAGCAGTTCCGCGACCAGGCCACGATGGACCGGATCGACCAGATCAACGCGATGACCGACGTCAACGAGGCCAACAAGGCGTGGCTGCAGCTCAACGACGACCTGCTGAAGAAGGCGCCCACCGTGCCGATGCTCTGGCAGCGCCGCCCGTTGCTGGCCGGGACGAACATCGCCGGGGCCTTCGGTCACCCGGTCTGGACCGGCCAGTGGGACTTCGCCACGATCGGCCTCAAGGACCCCTCGAAGAGCCAGGGCTGAGGGACCGTCCGCGATGAGTACCACCACTGAGCCCGCAGCCGCGTCCCTCGCGGCGGCGGGCCCCGCGAAGGCCGCCGGCCGCGGGCCCTGGCGGCTGGTCTGGGACCAGCTGTGGGCCCAGGGCTCGGCCCGCTTCGGCCTGATCACCGTCGCCCTCCTGGTCCTGCTGACCGCGCTGGCCTCCCCGCTGAGCGCGCTCGGCGGCTGGACCCCCGAGGAGTTCGACAAACGCGCCATCGACCCGTACCTCGGCGGTCTGCCGATCGGCGACTTCGGCGGGGTCGGCACCCGGCACTGGCTGGGCGTCGAACCCGCCACCGGGCGCGACCTGTTCGCCAGGGTCCTGCACGGCGGGCAGGTCTCCCTGCTGATCGCCTTCACGGCCACCGCCGTGGTCGTGGTCACCGGCACCCTGACCGGTGTCGCGGCCGGCTACTTCGGCGGCCGGACCGACGCCGTCCTCTCCCGGCTGATGGACCTCACCATGTCCTTCCCGTCCCTGATCTTCATGATCTCGATGATGTCGGTGGCCAAGGACGTCAACCGGATCCTGCTGATGACCGTGGTGATCGGCATGTTCGGCTGGCCGGGCATCGCCCGCGTGGTACGCGGCCAGACGCTGTCGCTCAAGCACCGCGAGTACGTCGAGGCCGCCAAGGTCGGCGGCGCCCGGTCCTGGCGGATCCTCACCCGGGAGATCCTGCCGAACGTCTCCGGCCCGATCATCGCCTACACCACGCTGCTCGTCCCCGGCATGATCGCCACCGAGGCCGCGCTCAGCTACCTCGGCGTGGGCGTCCGCCCGCCGACCCCCTCCTGGGGCCAGATGATCGCCGAGAGCATCAACTTCTACGAGACCGACCCGACGTACTTCCTGATCCCGACGGCCTTCCTGTTCCTCGCCGTGCTCGCCTTCACCCTGCTCGGCGACGCGCTGCGCGACATCCTCGACCCCCGGGGAGGCCGGTCGTGATCCTCTACCTCGGCCGCCGGCTGCTCGGCGCGCTCGGCATCCTGCTCGCCATCTGCGCGATCACCTTCACCATCTTCTACCTGCTGCCCGCCGACCCGGCGGTGGCCGCCTGCGGCAAGACCTGCAGCCCGGAACGGGTCGCCGAGGTCAAGGCCGCGATGGGCCTGGACAAGCCGGTCTGGGACCAGTTCCTCACCTACGTCACCGGCATCTTCGCCGGGCGCGACTACGGCAGCGGGGCCAGTGCGACCCACTGCGACTTCCCCTGCCTCGGCTACTCCTACGAGTACTCGCTGCCGGTCTGGAACCTCCTCACCGACCGCCTGCCGGTCTCCGTCTCGCTCGCCATCGGCGCGGCCGTGCTGTGGCTGGTCCTCGGCCTCGGCGCGGGCGTCACCTCGGCGCTGCGCAAGGGCGGGGTCGCCGACAAGACGCTGATGGTGCTCTCGGTCGGCGCCGCCTCGCTGCCGGTCTACTTCACCTCGATCATGCTGATCTGGGGCGTCGTCAGGACGGCCGGGCTGCTGCCCTACCCGGCCTACCACCAGTTCACCGAGAACCCCTTCGAGTGGGCCTCCAACCTGCTGCTGCCGTGGATCGCCCTGGCCCTGCTGTACGCGGCCATGTACGCCCGGCAGAGCCGCAACTCGATGATCGAGGCGATGGCCGAGCCGTACATCCGCACCGCCCGGGCCAAGGGCCTGCCGGCCCGCACCGTCGCCGTCAAGCACGGGCTGCGCTCCGGGATGACGCCGATCCTCACCATCTTCGGCATGGACCTCGGCGGGCTGCTGGCGGGCGCCGTCATCACCGAATCGATCTTCGGCCTGCCGGGGGTGGGACGGCTCTTCTACGACGCACTGGTCCGCTCCGACCAGCCCGTCATCCTCGGTGTCACCCTGCTCGCGGCAACCTTCATCGTCGCGGCGAACCTGCTGGTCGACCTGCTCTACGCGTTCGTCGACCCGAGAGTGAGGTACTGATGACCGCATTGCTGGAGGTCGAGAACCTCAAGGTCGCCTTCGACACGCCGCGCGGGACGGTCCGGGCGGTGGACGGCATCTCCTTCGCCGTCGAGGCCGGACGCACCCTCGGCCTGGTCGGCGAGTCCGGCAGCGGGAAGTCCGTCACCTCGCTGGCCGTCATGGGCCTGCACCGCGGCGCCGCCGTCACCGGCTCGATCCGTTTGCACGGGCAGGAGTTGAACGGGCTCGGGGAGAAGGAACTGCGCGCCGTCCGGGGCCGCCGGATCGCGATGATCTTCCAGGACCCGCTGTCCAGCCTGCACCCCTTCTACACCGTCGGCGAGCAGATCGCCGAGCACTACCGGGTGCACTTCAAGGCCAACCGCAAGGCGGGCCGGGCCCGGGCGGTGGAGATGCTGGCCGAGGTCGGCATCCCCGAGCCGGCCCGCCGGGTCGACGAGTACCCGCACCAGTTCTCCGGCGGCATGCGCCAGCGCGTCATGATCGCCATGGCGCTCGCCTGCGAGCCCGACCTGCTGATCGCCGACGAGCCCACCACGGCGCTCGACGTCACCGTCCAGGCGCAGATCCTCGACCTGATCGCCCGGATCCAGCAGGAGCGCGGCCTCGGCGTCGTGATGATCACCCACGACCTCGGCGTGGTCGCCCGGGTCGCCCACGAGGTGCTGGTCATGTACGGCGGCCGGGCGGCCGAACAGGCCCAGGTGGACCGGCTGTTCGCGCAGCCCGCGCACCCGTACACCCGCGGCCTGCTGGACTCGCTGCCGCGCCTGGACGACACCGACGACGCCCCGCTGCGGGCCATCCCCGGCAGCCCGCCGTCGCTGATCGCCCCCGCCCCCGGCTGCTCCTTCGCCCCGCGCTGCGCCCGCACCACCGCCGCGTCCGCCGAGGAGCACGCCCGCTGCCTGGCCGCTCGCCCCGCGCTCGGCCCGCTCGCCCCCGGCCACCAGGCCGCCTGCCACCTGCCGCTGGTGCCGGAAGGGGTGCTGTGATGACCGGACCCGCTGGGACAACCGGAGCCGCTGGGACAACCGGAGCCGTTGGGACTCCCGGAGCCGTTGGGACGACCGAACCCACTCAGGTGACCGGACCTGCCGGGAGGACGGAACCGCTGCTGTCCGTACGGGACTTGGTGAAGACCTTCCCCGGCCGGCGCAGCCGTACCGGGCGGCCCGGAGCGCCGGTCAGGGCCGTGGACGGCGTCAGCTTCGACGTCGGCGCGGGGGAGACGCTCGGCCTGGTCGGCGAGTCCGGCTGCGGCAAGTCCACCACCGGCCGGATGATCGTCCGGCTGCTCGACCCGACCTCGGGCACCGTCACCTTCGACGGCACCGAGATCGGCGGGCTCTCGCAGGCCCGGCTGCGCCCGCACCGGCGCGACCTGCAGATGGTCTTCCAGGACCCGTACTCCTCGCTCAACCCCCGGCAGACGGTGTCCCGGATCATCTCCGAGCCGCTGCTGGTCCAGGGCGGGAGCGCGACGGCCGCGCGCAAGCGGGCCGCCGAGCTGATGGAGCTGGTCGGGCTGATCCCCGAACACCTGGACCGCTACCCGCACGAGTTCTCCGGCGGCCAGGCGCAGCGCATCGGCATCGCGCGCTCGCTGGCGACCTCGCCGCGGCTGGTCATCGCCGACGAGCCGGTCTCCGCGCTGGACGTGTCCATCCAGGCCCAGGTGGTCAACCTGATGGAGCGGCTCCAGCGGGAGCTCGGGCTGGCGTACGTGTTCATCGCGCACGACCTCTCGGTGGTCAAGCGGGTCTGCGACCGGGTCGCCGTGATGTACCTGGGCCGGATCGTGGAGATCGGCGACAAGGCCGAGGTGTACGGCAGCCCCGCGCATCCCTACACCAGGGCGCTGCTCTCCGCGGTGCCGCTGCCGGACCCGGCGGCGGAGCGGACCCGGGAGCGGATCGTGTTGCTCGGCGACCCGCCGAGTCCGGCCGCCCCGCCGCCCGGATGCACCTTCCACCCGCGGTGCCCCAAGGCGCAGGACCTGTGCCGGACGGAGCGGCCGCTGCTGCGGATCGCCGGTCCGGGCACGCGGGAGGCGGCCTGCCACTTCCCGGAGGCGTGAGCCGGGGCTGCCCGGTGACCTGATCCGGGACCTCCGGTGACGTTTGCCGGGACCGCCCGGTGACGTTCACCGGGCACCGAGACCCCCGGTCGGGCGCGGCGGGGAACCTTACGAGGGCCGCGTCCGACCGGGTTCCAAGCGATCCCGCCGCCACTCGCCCGGGCCGTCACTCCTCCGGCAGCAGGAGGCGCGGGCCGGGCCCCTCGGCGGCCAGTTCGTCGCCGGGGTTGAGCACCCGGCAGCGGCGCAGCGACACACAGCCGCAGCCGATGCAGCCGGTCAGCTCGCCCTCCAGCCGCTCCAGCTCCAGCCGGCGGGCGCGCAGCAGCTCGGCCCAGCGGCGCGAGATGCGCTCCCAGTCGTGCTTGCCGGGCATCCGGTCCTCGGGGAGGCCGGTGAAGACCTCGGCGACCTCGCTGAGCGGGATGCCGAGCCGCTTGGCGACCAGGATGAGCGAGATCCGGCGCAGCACGTGCCGCCGGTAGCGGCGCTGGTTGCCGGTCGTCCGCTCGGAGGAGATCAGCCCCTGATCCTCGTAGAAGCGCACCGCCGAGGTGGCGATCCCGGCCCGCCTGGCCACCTCGCCGACGCTCAGCAGATCGACCGGTGCGGTGCTCATGGCGGCTCCTTGACTTCAAGTTATCTTGAAGTTCTACGGTACCGGACATGACCCGATCATCTGCCGTGAAGACTGACACGACCGTTGCTCAGCTGGACAGTTACCCAGCGGAGTCGCCGTCCGCGGGCATCTCCGGTGGATGGCGCGAACTGTTCTCCCGGCGGTACGCCGCCCCCGCCTCGATCCTCGCGGGCGGTGTCGCGCTGTACGCGATGAACCTCTACTTCACCGCGGCGCTGATGCCCTCGATCGTGGCCGACATCGGCGGCGGCCGTTACTACGCGTGGGTGGCCACCGGCTTCCTGATGGCCGCCGTCATCGCCTCGATGCTGGTCAGCCGGCTGCTGGACCGGCTGGGCGCCGCTCGGGCGTACGTCCTGGGCTTCCTGGTGTTCGGCGCGGGCGCGGTGCTCAACGCGCTCAGCCCGTCGATGGCGGCGCTGATCCTCGGCCGGGTGGTGCAGGGCCTCGGCGGCGGCCTGGTCGCCGGGCTCGGCTACGCCGTGATCCGCAGCGCCCTGCCGGAGCGGCTGTGGACCAGGGCCGCCGGGCTGGTCTCCGCGATGTGGGGCGTCGGCACGTTGGTCGGGCCGTCGCTGGGCGGGCTGTTCGCCCAGCTCGGGGCCTGGCGCGGGGCGTACGTCCTGCTGCTGGTCGCCGCGCTGGTGCTGGCCCTGCTGGCCCGCCGGGTACTGCCCGGGCGGTCCGGCGAGGGTCGGGGGAGCGGCCCGGTGCCGCTGCCCTCGCTGCTGCTGCTCACCCTGGCGGCGGCCGCGTTCAGCGTCAGCTCCACCGTCCCGAGCGGCCGGCCGACGGCGGTCTGCATCCTCGCCGGTCTGGCGCTGCTGGTGGGCTTCGTGGCGGTCGAGCGGCGCGGCGGTGCGGCGACGGTCCTGCCCGGGCAGACCTACCGGGCCGGGAACCCCCTGAAGTGGCTCTACCTGACCGTCGCGGTGCTGTGCGCGGGCGTGGTGGCGGAGAACTTCATCCCGCTGTTCGGCCAGGAGCTGGGCGGCCTCGGCCCGCTGGTGGCCGGTTTCCTCGGCGCCGCGGTGTCGGCGGGCTGGACCACGGCCCAGCTGTTCAGCGTCGGCATCGAGTCGGTGCGCGGCCGGGCCCGGGCGATCCGTACCGCCCCGCTGGTGCTGGTCGCCGGTCTGCTGGCCTACGGGCTGCTGCAGACCGGGCACGCCTCCGGCCTGCGGGTGGTCCTGTGGGCGGTGGCGCTGTTCGTCGCCGGCACCGGGATCGGGCTGGCCTTCCCGCACCTGAGCGTGGCCGCGATGCGCAGCAGCAGCGACCCGGCCGAGGGCGGCAAGGCCGCCGCGGCGATCAACACCACCCAGCTGATCGCCTTCTCGGTGACGTCGGCGCTGGCGGGCACCCTGGTCAACCTGGGCGCGGACAGCCCGGTCGACTCGGCCCGGTACATGACCTTCGGGATCGCCGCGATCACCGTGCTCGGCGTGGCCACCGCCGCGCTCACCGCCCGCCGCCTCGGGCGGTGAGCGGACGGGCACCGGCCCCGGATCCCCGTTTCGTCGGGGGGATCCGGGGCCGGCTCACAACCGCCTCAGGAGGCCGCGCCCGACCGCCTCAGGAGGCCGCGCCCACCCGTCTCAGGAGGCCGGGCCCACCCGGACGGTGGTGATCCGCCCGCCCTGGGACTCCCGGACGACCTCGATCCTCGTGTTGGTGTCCGGCACCTTCACCGTCAGCTGCGGCGTGGCCGGGTCGGCGTACACCCCGGTGTGGTCGTTGAACACCGGGACGGCCGGCTCGGCCGGGATCCGCACCGCGACCCCGCCCTTGTGCAGGGTGAACGACGTGGTCGGCTTGAGTGAGAAGGTGGCGTCGAAGGTCTGCGCCCGCCCGTTGACCAGTGTCCCGTCGGCGAAGCGGATCGGTGCCGGGTGGGCGTCGATCGGCAGGATGAGCCCGCCGCCGGGGTGGTCCTTGGTGTTGTTGTCACCGTAGGAGGTGTCCCAGAGCCAGAGCAGGACGCCCTCCTGGTACGGGTAGTTGTCGACCACGTTGGCCTTGCCCGTGACGCCGGTGTAGCCGAAGTTGTACGGGCCGGTCTTCAGGAACGCACCGTAGCCGGTGTAGCGGCGGTTCTCCGCGAGGTAGGCGCGCGGGTGCTGCTTGACGGCGGTGCGGCCGGTGATGACCGTGAAGCCGTTGGCGGTCCAGCCGCCGGTGCCGTTCTCCGCGCCGTCGGCGAACAGCTCGGTGCCGCCGGCGGTGGCCTGCACGGCGTCGACCAGGACGCCCTTGCCGTGGGTGTTGCTGTCCGAGGTGACGTGGAAGCGCAGCCGGACCTGTTGGCCGAGGTAGCCGTCCAGCGGGATGTGCAGCTTCCGGTAGGTGCCGGAAGTGCCGGTCAGGCCGGGGGTGTTGGCGTTGGTGTTGCCGATCGGCGCGCCGTCCACGGTGCCGGGCAGGGCGGTCCAGTGCTTGCCCTGGTCGGTGGAGGCCTCGACGGTCAGGAAGTCGTAGTCCTGCTCGACGTCGTACCAGACCGCGGCGTCCAGCGCGGCCGGTCCGGCGGCGGTGCGCAGGTCGACCTCCCGGGCGAGGGAGTTGTCGAGGTTGTCACCGGTGTCGCTCCACCACTGCTTGCCGCCCTCGTACGGGTCGGCGAGGTCGGTGCTGGTGGTGCCGTCCGGCAGGTGGACGAGGACGGCCTGCGCCTGGTCGGTGTTGTAGCTGCTCACCCCGAGGGCGTGGCTGGAGCGGGTGGCGGCCTGCGCCTCGTCGTAGTTGAGCCAGCCGAACTGCAGCTTGCTCCAGGCGTCGAGGTCGCCCGGGTAGCCGCCGGTGGTGTTGGGGCCCTTGCCGAGGTAGGAGCCGGAGGACATCAGCGACCAGAAGTTGACGCTGTTGTCGCCGCCCGTGGTGCTGTACAGGTCGGGCAGGCCCAGGTTGTGGCCGTACTCGTGGGCGAACAGGCCGACGCCGCTGTTCTCGCCGCCCTGGACGTAGTCGTAGACGTAGAGGCCGGTGTCGCCGACGGGCGCGCCGCCGATCTTGTCGCCCTCCGGGCCGGTCTGGCCGGTCGCGTCCGGGAAGGCCCAACTGCGGTGCGCCCACAGCGCGTCGGCGCCCTGGGCGCCGCCGCCCCAGGTCTCGTCCACGCCGGCGTGGACGACGATGACGTTGTCGAGGTAGCCGTCGGGCTGGTCGAACTCGCCGTCCTTGTCGTGGTCGTAGCGGTCGTAGACGTCGTACTGGGCGAGCTGCGCCTTGATGTCCGCCACGCTGCGGCCCTTGGCGATCTCGCCGTCGTACCAGGCCTTGACGGCGTCCCGGACGAACTCCTGGGCCTGGGTCCAGGCGCCGGAGCCCTGCGGGCCCTTGTTGCTGCCGTAACGGGCCTCGTTGTACGGGACGGTGACCCAGTCGCTGACGGTGCCCTGGACGTCGTACCGGCCCGAGGACTGGGTGCGGTAGTAGTTGCGCATCGAGACGGCGCCGGGCGTGTCGTCGAAGAACATCTTCTGGTAGTACGCGGGGTCGAAGTCCGGTGACCACAGGGTGTGGTTGTCGTCCTTGCCCGGCTTGGGGATCTGGTCGTGGCGCGGGCCGGGGGTGCCGCCGTAGCGAGGCTGGCCGTTCCACTGGGTCGAGTTGTCGACCTCGTCGCCGAACTGGGCGAGGATCACGAAGACCTTGTCCGTGCGCTGGTGCGCCAGTTGGACGTAGTCGTTGCCGATCTTCACCTTGGCCGGGGCCCGCTTGTCGGTGCTCTTGGCGACGGCGCCCTTGTTGAGCTGCTCCAGGGCCTTGCTGCGGAGCGCCTGGCGCTCGCGCTCCTGCGGGACGAGCGGTGCGGGCGGGGCCTCGGCGCCCTGCGGGGCGGCGTCGGCGGCCGCGGCGGCGGTGACGGTGAGGGGCGGCGGGGGAGCGGCCTGGGCGGGGGTGCCCAGCAGGGTGGCCGCTATCGCGCTCGTGGTGAGCGCGGCTGCGAGGGCCGCGGACAGTCTGCGCAACTGACCGGTCCTTTCCGGGGGATGGGGGTGTTTCGGGTATCGGTCGATGAAGCGCAGGTAATATTTCACATGTCACGGGTCACGTGGAAGGGGTCCGGGGCAAGCGGAAGGGGCGCCGCACCCGGAGGTGCGGCGCCCCTTGTCCGTCCGCTTCGTACGGCCCGTTCCGCCGGGTCAGCCGTTGCTGAAGTCCAGGGCCAGGCTGAAGACGACAAGCGCGGCGAACACCGCCGCCAGGGTGGTCAGCCCAGCGGCGTGCAGTGCGACGGCGGCCGCACCCAGCAGCACCAGCTTGAGCACCAGCCGTGCGGCGAGCGGCAGTTCGACCTTCGCCCGGCGCTCGGCCAGGAACACGTCCCAGACCGCGCGGGCCGCGGCCGGCACGCCGAGGCCCAGCAGCAGCCGGACGCCCAGGCCGTCGCCGGTCCTGAAGCCCCAGTAGCAGAGCGCCGCCAGGCTCGCGAGCTGCACCCCGAAGCCGAGTTCGGTGCCGGCCGTGGCCAGCGACCTGCGCAGTCGGCGCTCCGTCGGGCCGGGTCCGTCGATCGTCATCCGCGCGCTCTCCCCGCCGGTGCGCCCCGACGCGTACCGCCGAGGTCCGCCGACTCGTGTGCCGCCCGGGGGTCGGACGGCCGTCAAGCGGAGTGTTCCAGCCCGTTCGGCCGAACTCAACGGATCACCGTGCGGCTGCCGGTCCGCTGCCTCCCCCCTGCCGGTTCGTCCACCGTCTTGCCGTCAACGGCCCGTCCGTCAACGGCCCTTCCGTCAACGGCCTTTCCCTCAGCGGCCTTTCCCTCAGCGACCTCTCTGTGAGCGGCGATGCCGTCAACCTCCGTGCCGTCAGCGTCCCTGCCGTCAGCGGACGGTGTACTCGACGGCCACGCTGACCACGGTCAGCACGCCGTACACCACCGCCAGGGTGGTCCGCCCGGTGGCGTACAGGGCGGCGGCGGCCGTGCCGAGCGTCAGCAGCTTGACCACGATCTCCGCGCCGACCGGCAGCGGGAACTTCGGGCCGCCCGCGGCCAGGAACAGGCCCCAGACGGTGGCTGCCAGCGCCGGTGCGCCGAGGCCCAGCAGCAGCCGGGTGCCCAGGGTGGAGCCGGTCTTGAAGCCCCAGTAGCAGAGCGCCGCCAGCATGCCGAGCTCCAGCCCGAAGGCGATGCCCGCGTTGCCGGCGGTCAGCGGCGTCCACTGCCGCTGCCCGACCGGGCCGGGTCTGTCGATCTTCATCCGCGTACTCTCCCCGTTCGCTGCGCCGCCCGGGCGGGGCGGCGATCACGCGGAGTGTGACAGTCCGGCCCGGGCGGCGCAACGGATCGGCCCGGGGGCGCCCGATCAGCCCAGGGACGCCCGGAGGAAGGCGAGTTCGGCCAGGGTCAGCTGCTCGCTCGTCCCGCCCGGCGTCATGTGGGTGACGCCCGGCAGCGGCAGCACCGCGTGCGGGCGACCGGCCCTGGTGAGCGCCTGGGAGAGCAGCAGGGTGTGCGAGGGGTGGACGTTGTCGTCGGCCAGGCCGTGGATCAGCAGCAGCGGCCTGGTCAGGCCGGGCGCGTCGGTGAGCAGGCAGTCGCCGGCGTAGCCCTCGGGGTTGTCCTGCGGCAGGCCGAGGTAGCGCTCGGTGTACGCGGTGTCGTACTGCCGGAAGTCGGTGGGCGGGGCTCCCGCGCAGGCGGTGTGGAAGACGTCCGGGCGGCGCAGCACGGCGAGCGCGGCGAAGTAGCCGCCGTAGGACCAGCCGCGCACGCCGACCCGGCCGAGGTCGAGGTCCGGGTGGTGCGCGGCGAGCGCGCGCAGGGCGTCGACCTGGTCGTCCAGGGCCGCCTGGGAGAAGCGGCGGAAGATCGCCCGGGTGAAGTCCGGCGAGACGAACGGGGTGCCGCGGTTGTCGGTGGTGACCACGGCGAAGCCCTGGTCGGCCCACCACTGGCGGAGCTGCCAGCGGCGCGGCTCGTTGGCCACGGCCTGGTAGCCGGGGCCGCCGTAGACGTCCAGCAGCACGGGCAGCCGGCGGCCGGTCACGTGGTCGCGCGGGTAGACGACGGCGGTCGGCAGGCCGCGCCCGGTGACCCGGGCGAGCCGGGGGCGGACCGGGTACGGCAGTGCGGCGCTCAGGTCGGTGAGCGGCAGTTCGCGGCCGTCGACCAGGGCGCGGCGGCGGATCCCGTCGGCGGAGGCCGAGGTGAGCAGCAGGGTGTCGGCGGCGGCGAGGGCGGAGTGCACGCCGGGGCCGGTGGTGAGGAGTTCGGGTGCGCCGCCGTCCGGGTCGATCAGGTGGACGTACTGGTCGGCCGGGTCGCCCTGGCCGGTCTCGCAGAGCAGTCGGCCGCGCAGCCGTCCGACCACCCGGCGGATCTGCAGCCCGGTGGTGTCCAGCGGCTTGCCGTCCAGGGCGAGGCCGCGGGCCTGCGGGGTGTCGTGGACGGTGAGCAGTCGGCCGTCGGGCAGCCGGTCGGGGGTGCCGGGCAGGTCGTCGACCCAGAACTCATCCGTGGTGCGGGAGAGTTCGCGGGTCTCGCCGGTGGCGGGGTCGGCGCCGAGCAGCAGCACGGTCTGCTGCAGCCGGTCGGCGACGGTGAGCAGTACCTTGTGGTCGGAGGCCCAGGAGGCGGCGCAGAGGTACGGGAAGGCGTCGGTGTCCCAGTGCAGCCGGACCCGCCCGCCGTCGAGGCCGAGGACCCAGAGCCGGACGTCCGCGTTGGGGCCGCCGGCCTGCGGGTAGGCGAAGTCCTCGGGCGCCTCGGCGGGGCGGGCCGGGTCGGCGAAGTGGCGCCGGGGGAGGGCGGATTCGTCCACCCGGGTGGCCAGCAGTGCGCCCCCGTCCGGGCGCCACCAGTGGCCCCGGGCGCGGCCGAGTTCCTCGGCGGCGGCGAACTCGGCGACGCCCCAGCGGGCGCCGTCGGCGGGGGAGAGCGGTTCGAGGCCGGGGGTGACGTACAGGGCGTCGTCGGCGACGTAGGCGACGCGCTGGCCGGTGGCGTCCGGCCGGGGGTCGAACGCGGGCCCGGCGACCGGGAGTTCGTCGCTGGTTCCGGCGGCGGTGTCGGTGCGGAAGAGCCGTCCGTCGAGGGTGAAGACGGCGACCGCGAGGTCGGCGGTGGCTGCGTACGTGCCGATTCCGGCGGCGACCAGCCGGGTGCGCTCCCGCAGCCGGCGCTCGACGGCGGGCAGGTCGTCGCGGCGGCCGGTGCGCCCGGGCAGCAGCGCGGCCGGGTCGGCGACCGGGCGCTCCTCGCCGGTGGCGGTGTCCAGCAGGTGGAGGCGGTCGATCGGGTCCTCGGGACCGGTGGAGCGGAGCAGCAGCAGCCGGGTACCGTCCTCGGCGAGCGTGTACGCGCGCGGCGCGCCGAAGGTGAACCGGCCGGTACGGGCACTGAGGGCAAGGAAGGCGTCGGTGATGGTCACGGCCCGATCGTGGTCGCGCGGTGCGTGCCCCGACCAGTAGTCTGTCATGTGAAATGTCACACATCAGTCGCCGGTGGGCGACCAGGGAGGACGCCGTGATCGAGGACCTGTGGACCGCCGGACCCCCCGCCCCGCTGTCCGCCGCCGACGGCCTGTTCAGCGTGTCGGCGGGCACGGCGCACCTGAACCACGGCTCGTACGGCGCGGTGCCGGTGCCGGTGCAGCGGGCCCAGGAACAGCTGCGCACGGAACACGAGCTGGACCCGGACGGTTTCTTCGCCGACCTGCCCGCCCGGATCGGCCGGGCCCGAACGGCGCTCGCGGCCGACCTCGCCACCGACCCGCAGCACCTCGCCCTGGTCACCAACGTCACCGAGGCCGTCGCGATCGCCCTGGACAGCATCCCCTTCGCCCCCGGCGACCGGATCCTGGTCACCGACCACGGCTACGGCGCCGTCACCGAGGCCGTCGCCCGCAAGGCCGCCGAGACCGGCGCGGAACTCCGCGTCGTGGAGCTGCCCCTGGACGCCCCGGACGAGGCGGCCGCCCGTGCCGCGGTGCTGGCCGCCGTCGACGGCCGCACCACCGTCGCCGTCCTCGACCAGCTCACCTCGCCCAGTGCCCGCCTGGTGGCCGGCCCGGCGCTGCTCGCCGAACTCCGCGCGCTCGGCGTGGTCACGGTCGTGGACGGTGCCCACGCGCCCGGCATGCTGCCCGCCCCGGCCGACCCGAACGCCGACTTCTGGTTCGGAAACCTGCACAAGTGGGCCTTCGCCCCGCGCGCCACCGGCGTGCTCGCCGTCCGCCCCGAGTGGGCCGCGCGGGTGCGCCCGCTGGCCCTCTCCTGGGAGCACGACAAGGGCTTCCCGGCCAACGTCGAGTGGCGCGGCACCTGCGACTACACGCCCTGGCTGGCCGCCCCCGCCGGCTTCGAGCTGCTGCGCGCGCTCGGCCCCGAGGCGGTGGCCGGCCACAACACCGCGCTCGCCGCGTACGGACAGCGGGTGCTGGTCGAGCGGGCCGGACTGCGCCCGCTGCCGGCCACCCCCGGGGTGTGGATGCGTGCCGTGCGGCTGCCGGCCGGGTGGTGCGAGAGCGAGGCGGCGGCGAAGGCGCTGATGGCCGAGGTGTGGCGGCGGCTCGACACCCGGATCGCCGTCCGCCCGTGGGCCGGCGGCGGGCTGCTGCGGATCAGCGCGCAGCTGTACAACCGGCCGCAGGAGTACGAGCGGCTGGCGGACGGGCTCGCCGTGCTGCTCAAGGGCTGAAGCCGCTGCAGGACCCCGGCCTCAGGCGGGCCGGCGCCCGCTCACTGACCGGCGAACCTGCTCAAGAGCCCGCGGACCGGCTCAGTGACCGCCTGCTGGCTCAGTGGCCCGCGGACCGGCTCAAGGGCCGGTCCGCGCACTCGCCCCCGTCGTCCCCCCGCAACTCCGCGAGCAGCAGGTTCCGGTCGGCGAGCAGCCCGGTGAGGATCCGCCGGGCCGTCCGCAGCAGCTCGGCGACCTCCCCGCCGGCCAGCGCGTAGACCACCGTGCTGCCCTCCCGGGTGGCGGTGACGATGCCGGACCGGCGCAGCACCGCGAGCTGCTGGGAGAGGCTGGAGGGTTCGATGTCCAGATCGGCGAGCAGGGCGCGGACGGGCGTCGGTCCGGCCTGCAGGAGTTCCAGCACCCGGATCCGGACGGGATGGCCGAGCATCCGGAAGAACTCGGCCTTCGCCTGGTAGAGCGCCACCGTCACGAGGCCCCCCTTCCTGGTGTCGGTCCGGGGGTCAGATCTCCAGCGAGACTTCGATCCGCTTGAGCTTGTGGCGGGCCATCGCCAGGTTGGAGCGGCTGCGGTTGAGCGCCAGGAACAGGAACAGGCCGCGTCCGCTGGGCGTCGTGATCGGCCGGACCATGTGGTACTGGTTGGTCAGGCTGATCAGGATGTCCTCGATCTCGTTGTCGTGCAGGTTGAGCATCTCCATCGCCCGCATCTTGGCGCGGACCACGTCGGTGTTCCCGGCGGCGGCGACGTTGAGGTCCAGCTCCCCGCCGTCGCCGAGGCTGCCGAGCGCCATGCCGCTGCCGTAGTCGACCAGGGCGACGCCGATCGCGCCGTCGATCGACATGGCCTCCTTGAGGGACGTCTCCAGGTTCGCCATCGTCGTTGTCCTCCCGCGTGTTGGTGGCTGTGGCGACGAAGGTACGGAGTCTGGACGGCGGTTCACCGGTGATGATCGAAGACGACCGAAGCTGGCCGATCCGTGATCACTTGAAGACATTTGCAACTATGGATCTGAGAGAGAACTGATCCCGTGATGATCCCGCGGGTGCTCCGGGCGTGTTCCCGGAGCAGTCCCGTCGTGGTCCCGCGGGCGACCGCACCTCGGGAAAAAACGGTGCTATCGATGTCAGTTCTCCCGGGTAACCTCTCGCTGAGATGCGAGATCACACCAACCACACCCGGACGGCGATGAACACCCCCGATCCAGAGCCCCAGGACGACCGGGAGCTCAGCCCCGCCGAGGCGTACGCGGCCAGCCGTCGCCGGGCCAAGGAGCAGGCCACCGCCCTGTACGGCTTCCAGCAGCTGTACGACTTCCCGCTGGACGACTTCCAGCTGGAGGCGTGCGAGACGCTGGAGGCCGGCTCCGGCGTCCTGGTCGCCGCTCCCACCGGCTCCGGGAAGACCATCGTCGGCGAGTTCGCCGTGCACCTGGCCCTGGCCGCCGGGCGCAAGTGCTTCTACACCACGCCGATCAAGGCGCTGTCGAACCAGAAGTACGGCGACCTGGTCAAGCGCTACGGCGCCGCCAAGGTCGGCCTGCTCACCGGCGACAACAGCGTCAACGGCGACGCCCCCGTGGTGGTCATGACCACCGAGGTGCTGCGCAACATGCTCTACGCGGGCTCCAGCACCCTCGACGGCCTCGGCTACGTCGTGATGGACGAGGTCCACTACCTCGCCGACCGGTTCCGCGGCGCCGTCTGGGAGGAGGTCATCATCCACCTCCCCGAGTCGGTCACCCTCGTCTCGCTCTCCGCGACCGTCTCCAACGCCGAGGAGTTCGGCGACTGGCTGGACACCGTGCGCGGCGGCACCAAGGTGATCGTCTCCGAGACCCGCCCGGTGCCGCTGTGGCAGCACGTGATGGCCGGCAACCGGATGTACGACCTGTTCGCCAATCCCGACCGCGACGGCCGGCCCAAGAACAACCTGAAGAACCCCGGCAAGGCCGTCAACCCCGAGCTGGTCCGGCTGGCCCGCTCCGAGCTCGACCGCAACCCCCGCGACCGCTTCGGCCGCGGCCGCGGCCGCTCGATGCCCAACGGCCGCCCCGGCCGGGTCTGGACGCCGGGCCGGGTGGACGTCATCGACCGGCTCGACGCCGAGGGCCTGCTGCCCGCGATCACCTTCATCTTCAGCCGGGCCGGCTGCGAGGCCGCCGTCCAGCAGTGCCTCAGCTCCGGGCTGCGGCTCAACAAGGACTCCGACCGTGCCCTGGTCCGGGCGATCGTCGAGGAGCGCTGCGCCGACATCCCCGACGAGGACCTGCACGTCCTCGGCTACTTCGAGTGGCTGGACGGGCTGGAGCGCGGCATCGCCGCCCACCACGCCGGGATGCTGCCCCGGTTCAAGGAGGTCGTCGAGGAGCTCTTCGTGAAGGGCCTGGTCAAGGCCGTCTTCGCGACCGAGACCCTGGCGCTCGGCATCAACATGCCCGCCCGCTCGGTGGTCATGGAGAAGCTGGTCAAGTGGAACGGCGAGACCCACGCCGACATCACCCCCGGTGAGTACACCCAGCTCACCGGCCGGGCCGGGCGGCGCGGCATCGACGTCGAGGGCCACGCCGTGGTCCTCTGGCAGCGCGGCCTGGACCCGGAGGCGCTGGCCGGCCTGGCCGGCACCCGCACCTACCCGCTGAAGTCCTCGTTCCGGCCCTCGTACAACATGGCCGTCAACCTGGTCTCCCAGTTCGGCCGGCACCGCTCGCGCGAGCTGCTGGAGACCTCCTTCGCCCAGTTCCAGGCGGACCGCTCGGTCGTCGGCATCGCCCGCCAGGTGCAGCGCAACGAGGAGGGGCTGGAGGGCTACCGCGAGTCCATGACCTGCCACCTCGGTGACTTCGACGAGTACATGGAGCTGCGCCGCCGGCTCAAGGACCGCGAGAACGAGCTGGCCCGCGAGGGCACCACCCAGCGCCGTGCGGCCGCCGTCGAGTCCATCGAGCAGCTCAAGCCGGGCGACGTCATCCACGTCCCCACCGGCAAGTTCGCCGGCCTCGCCCTGGTCCTCGACCCGGGCCTGCCGCCGGTCGACCGCTCCGGCCGGGGCGGCCGGCGCCACCCCGACTTCCAGGACGGCCCGCGCCCGGTGGTGCTCACCGCCGAGCGCCAGGTCAAGCGGCTCGCCATGATCGACTTCCCGCACCCGGTCGCCGCGATCGAGCGCGTCCGCATCCCCAAGTCCTTCAACCCGCGCAGCCCGCAGTCCCGCCGTGACCTCGCCTCGGCGCTGCGCACCAAGGCCGGTCACCTGGAGCCCGAGCGGTTCCGCCGCGGCCGCGCGGCCGCCGCCGACGACCCGGAGATCACCCGGCTGCGGACCGAGCTGCGCCAGCACCCCTGCCACGGCTGCTCCGACCGCGAGGACCACGCCCGCTGGGCCGAGCGCTACCACCGGCTGCACCGCGACACCGAGCTGCTGGAACGCCGGATGCGCTCGCGCACCCACACCATCGCCCGCACCTTCGACCGGGTCTGCGCCCTGCTCACCGACCTCGGCTACCTGAGCGGCGACACCGTCACCGACGACGGCAAGCGGCTCGGCCGGCTCTACGGCGAACTCGACCTGCTCGCCTCCGAATGCATCCGCGAGGGCGTCTGGAGCGGCCTGGCCGCCGCCGAACTCGCCGCCTGCGCCTCGGCGTTGGTGTACGAGGCCCGCCAGTCCGACGACGCCGGCGCCCCCCGGGTGCCGGAGGGCGCGGCCAAGGAGGCGCTGGGCAAGATGGTCCGGATCTGGGGCCACCTGGACGCCCTGGAGGAGCAGCACCGGATCAACACCGCGGAGGGCGTCGGCCAGCGCGAACCCGACCTGGGCTTCGCCTGGGTCGCCTACCGCTGGGCGCTCGGCCACAACCTGGACCAGGTGCTGCGCGACGCCGACATGCCGGCCGGCGACTTCGTCCGCTGGACCAAGCAGCTGATCGACGTCCTCGGCCAGATCCAGGACGCCGCCGGCACGGACGCCGACCTGCGCAAGACCGCCCGCAAGGCCGTCGACGGCCTCCGCCGCGGCATCATCGCCTACTCCTCGGTGGGCTGAGCCGACCACCCCAAGGGGCCCCGCTCGTTCGTGGAGGCGAACGAGCGGGGCCCCTTGGCGTGTCCGGCCTCGTTCCGTGGCGCTTCGGTGAAAGCCGAAGCGGCCACGGTGCGGAGCGGGAAGTCGGCTCGGCCGACTTCCCGCTGCCTACTCCTGCCGCCCGCTCGCCGCGGCCGCGTCGAGGCGGCGGACGAGTTCGCGCAGGGCCCGGAGTTCGCGTTCGAGGGCCTCGGCGCCGCGCGGGGTCATGGAGACCCAGGTCCGGGGCCGGCGGCCGGCGTAACCCTTGGTGACGGTGACCAGGCCGGAGTCCTCCAGGACCTTCAGATGGCGGGACAGGTTGCCGTCGGTGGCGCCGAGTTGCTCCTTGAGGAATCCGAAGTCCACCTGGTCGGCCTCGCGGGCGATGGTGAGGATCCCGAGCCGGACCCGTTGGTGGACGGTGTCGTCCAGCGACAGGGTCGGGTGCTGTTCCTCGGCTTCGTCGGCAACGCTCATGGGGTGACCGTACGGGATGCCCCCGCTCGTCGGCGCTCGGCGGTCCACTGGGCCAGGCCGGTGGTCAGCGGGATCGCCGCCAGGAGGAGGGCCTTCACCTCCGGGCGGTCGGTCCAGCCGTCGGACCGGTCGAGCCACGGCAGCCAGCCGCTCTCCCAGGGGGCCGAGAGGTAGGCGCTGAGCAGCGCGGCGTGGAGGAGGCCGGCGCCGGCCACCAGCGGGCTGCGTTCGACCAGGCCGAGGACGGACAGGCCGATGCCGAGGACGTACCAGGGTGAGGCGTAGGCGTTCACCAGGAGGTCGAGGTCGTGGTGCCGGCCGTCGACGAGGACCCGTGCGAGCACCACGGCGGTGGCCGAGGCGCCGACACCGGCGGTGGCGCCCAGCCAGGTCATGCGGTGCGGCACGATCCCGCGGGCCTCGCCGCGCCGCCGGTACCAGCGGGCCAGGGCGAACCAGGCCAGCGGGAGCAGTACGAACCAGATCCCCCAGGCCAGGCAGCGGAGCACCGCCCCGTCGAACTCGCCGACCTCGCAGGCGGCGTCGGGTGCGTGCGGCACGCACAGCCCGGTCAGCTGGGCGTAGGCGAAGGCCGGGTAGGAGGTGATGTCCCGCCCGTTGGCGCCGAAGTTGAAGGCCTGCCCGGCGACCGGTACGGCCGCCAGTGCGAGCAGGCCGAGGCCGAGCAACGGGATCCCCGCCCCGCGCAGTCGGCTCCTGGCTCTCGCCCGTAACCCGTTCGTGGCGGCCAGCAACTCGGCCGGGCTGCCCTGGTGCAGTGTTCTCACGACCCACCCCCTGGTGTCGTCGGTCCGTCCGTCGACCCGTCAACTTTGCAATGCAAAGTACATTGCAGTCAAGAGTTCACGGATGGCAGAGCAGGAACGGCCGAGAGCACGTGGCGGCAGGCGTGGCGGGCCCTGAACAGGCGCTCGGTGGGTTGCCGGTGGGTGGGAAGGCGATCCGAGGTCGTCGGATCCAGCGGCTCGTACGAGAGACCCGTTCGTGCATGATGACCCGATGAAACGTAGCGACCAGCGCTTCCACGTCATCGTGCTGTCGAACTTCGCGAAGGGCTTCGACAAGTACGCGTTCGCCTACGGCAAGGCGGGCATTCCGGAGAGCACGTACCCCGACCGGTTCCACCTGCTGACCCGTGCGGAGTTGGGCATCGGCATCGGCAAGGCACGACGCCTGCTGGAGCGTCTGGCCATCCCGGGCGACCGGCTGTTGGTGCTGGAAACCACGGTGGACCCCGACGCGCTGGTGCCCAACCTGTCGACCGGCCTCGGCATGGAACTGCACGAGGCCCGCATCCGCTTGGCCGCCGTCCACGAACTCGACCGAGCAGGCGACGACTTCACCCTGCGCCCGACGACCGTCGAGGACGCGATGGCGGCCTCCCTGCACCTGCACGGATCGGCGCAGCGCCGCTACGCCGACCTGCGGCCGCGCTCGGTCTCGCTCCTGCCGGTCGCCTCCGCCTGCCAGGCCCGGTGTTCGTTCTGCTTCTCCGCGGCCTCGATCTCCAGCGACCAGGCGCCGGCGCGGGTCCCGTGGGACGCGGTCGCCCACTGGCTGGAGCGTGCCCGTGCGGCGGGTGCCGAGCGGGCAGTGATCACCGGCGGAGGGGAACCGACGCTCATACCGTTCGACCAGCAGCTGCGGCTGGTGTCCGCCTGCTCGGCGGCCTTCCCGAAGGTCGTCCTGATCACCAACGCGCACACCCTGGCGAAGGGCCGGCACGACGACCGGGTCGGCCGACTGGAGGCCCTGAGCGCCGCAGGCCTGAGCGTGTTGGCGGTTTCCCGGCACCATCAGGACGACGCCGTCAGCGAGCGGCTGATGATGCTGCGCACGCCGGTGAGCTCGGTGATCGACACCTGGCGGACGGAACGCGACCGCTGGCCGTCGCTGCGGATGAGGCTCATCTGCGTGCTCCAGCACGGCGGCGTGGCCGACGCGGCCGGCGTCGCCGACTACCTTTCGTGGGCCGCGGCCCTCGGTGTCGAGGAAGTCTGCTTCAAGGAGCTCTACGTCTCCACCAGCACCGAGTCGCTCTACTTCGACCGCGCCGCCAACGTCTGGAGCCGGGAGCACCAGGTCCCGCTGTCCGTCGTCACCGGGTTCGCCGAGCAGCACGGCTTCGAACGGGCGAGCCGCCTGCCCTGGGGCGCGCCGGTCTACCACGGCAGCTGGGACGGCCGGCCGATGCGGATCGCCGCCTACACGGAGCCCAGCCTGCTCTGGGAACGCACCAGCGGGATCGCCCGCAGCTGGAACGTCCTGGCCGACGGACGCTGCTACGCGTCCCTGGAGGACCGGGCCAGCGAGATCGCGCCGGAAGGTGCGGCGGTATGAGGTTCCACGAGTTCCAGGAGCTCCGGCAGCGGCAACTCCGTGCTTCCCCCGCGCTCCTGGACGCTGCCGAGACCAACCTGTACCGGGCGCTCGCCCCGACGCGGCCGGAACCGCCGGACGACACGCGCACGGTGTACCGGTGCGACCTCGCCCGCGCCTGGCTGCGGCGCTTCGAGCTGCCGGAGGAGTGGTCCCGTCGCGCCATGGTCTGTCGCGGGGTCCGTCACGGGCTCGACGTGGTGTTCCGTCGGCTGCGCGCCGAGCAGGCGAGGTTGTGGCTGCCCGGCGACGTCTACCCGGTCTACTTCGAGCTGGCCCGCGCCGCGGGCCTGGCACCCGAGTCCTACCCGACGCTGCCGGCACCGGTCCTGCCGGCGTCGCCGGCGGACGACCGGCCCGAGTACCTGCTGCTCGCCAACCCCAGCAAGCCGCTCGGCCGGTACCTGTCCGACGCCGAGTGCGCCGCGGTGATGTCGTGGTTGCGGGAATCGCCGCGCCGCCGCCTGCTGATCGACAGCGTCTACGACCTGGGAGCCCCGTTCGCCGCCGGCACGCGGCGGTTGCTGGACACCGGTCGTGCGATCCTGCTGCATTCGGTCACCAAGGGATGGCTGTGGCCACGCACGTTCGGAGTGGTCCTGTTGGATCCGGCGCAAGCCGAACTGGCCGAGGCGTTCCGGGCGGATCCGCCGACGCCGGCACAGTTGAGGCTCGCCGACCGTCTGCTGACCGTGCACGGCGACGTGCCCGGGCAGGTCGTCGGCGAACTGGCCGTACGGGCTGAGCGGTTGTTCGACCGGTTGCCGGACGAGGTGCTCGGGGCGATCCCCGCGGCGAGCCGGACCTGCCCGGGCAACTACTTCTTCCCGGTCGACATCCCGGCGGAGACGCTCCGGCGCGAGTGCGGCGTGCTCGCCATGCCGGTCGGCGTGTTCGGCGAGAGCAACTGGTCCGGCTCCGTCCTGACCAGCCTCGCCGACGCCTTCGGCCCGACGTCGTCGGCGGCGCGGTGAAACGACCGCGCGGTGGCGTCATCGCGCGATGACGCCACCGCGCGACGACGCCACCC
>NZ_JBEORY010000032.1:0-86864 GCF_040302665.1 Kitasatospora sp. NPDC097691
GTGCCGGACAGCCCGGTGCCGACGATGATCACGTCGTACGGTTCGGAGGTTCCGGCGGTTCCGGTGGTCCCGGTGGTTCCGGCGGTTCCGGCGGGGTCGGCGGGTTTCACGGGCGACTCCAGTCTCGTGGTCGGGGTCCTGACATCGGGTGCGGGGGCGGTCGGCTGCGGGTGTGGGGGAGGCCGGGGCGGGCGGGGTTCAGCCGGCCGGGGTGAGGCCGGCCCGGCGGGCGGCCTCGGCGAGCACGTCCTCGTCGAGCCGCTCGCCGCGGGCGGCCACGTACGCGTCCGGCCGGACGAGGATCCAGCCGCCGGGCCGGCCGCCGAGCGCGGCCGCCAGCCGGGGGTCGTGGGGCAGCGGGGCGGGGTGGCCCGGGCCGTCCTCCGCCGCGGTGCGGACCGTGCGGACGGACAGCCAGTCCTTGTGCCGGTCGGCCAGGGCGGCGGCCGGTTCGCCGGTGTGCGTCGCGCCCGGGCCGGAGAAGACCAGCAGGGTCCAGTTGGGGTCGCGCAGTTCGGCGAGCAGGGCCTGCCAGCCGGGCGTCGCGGAGTGCCGCTCGTCGACCTGGGTGATCCGCTCGCCGGGCGCGGGCCCGGAGGGCGCGGCGGCGGACGGCACGGTCAGCGGGCTCCGGCCGTAGTGCAGGTTGAGGCCGGAGATGCCGCCCAGGAAGCCGCGCTGCACCCGGGCGCGCAGCGGGTGGACGGTGCGCAGGACCCCGAAGAGCAGCGGGAGCAGCCGGTCGGCGACCGGGTTCTTCAGCTGGATCATCCGGGTGGCCCGCTTGGTGGTGGCGAGCAGCGCGGCGCCCACCGGCACCCGCTCCGCGGTGTAGCTGTCCAGCAGGCCCTCCGCGGCCTGGCCGTGCACCACCATGGCGAGCTTCCAGGCCAGGTTGTAGGCCTCCTGGATGCCGGTGTTCATGCCCTGGCCGGAGGCCGGGCTGTGCACGTGGGCGGCGTCGCCGACCAGCAGGCAGCGCCCGACCCGCATCCGGTGGACCATGCGCTGCTGGAAGGTGAAGACCGAGACCCACCGGGGCGGGCCGACCCGGAACGGCACCCCGGTGCCGGCCGAGAGCATCCGGGTCAGCCGGTCGGCGACGGTCTGCGGGTCGGTGCTGCGGTCGCGCGGCGAGGTGTCCAGCATCCGCCAGCGGCCGGGCTCGGTGAGCGGCACCGCCATCAGGGTCACCCCGCCGGTGCGCACCCAGTAGATGCTGTCGGCGGGCAGCGCGGTCTCCACCCGGGCGTCGGCGAGCATCCAGGTCTCGGCGCTCTCGCCCTCCAGGGGGACGCCGAGCGTCTTGCGGACCAGGCTGTGGCCGCCGTCGCACCCCAGCAGCCACGGCGTGCCGATGTGCTCCCGGGCCCCGCCCGGCAGCTCCAGCCGGGCCCGGACGAAGCCGTCCTCCTGGACGAGTTCGGTCAGCCGGGTGCCCCACTCCACCTCCACCCCGAGCCGGGCCAGGGCGCCGCGCAGGACCCGCTCGGTGTCGGCCTGGTCGACGGCGAGGGTGAACGGGAAGCGGGTCGGGGTGGCCGAGTAGTCGGCGTCGAGCCGGGCCATCCGCCGGCCCCGCTGGTAGAGCGTGAAGGCGGTGATCCGGCGGCCGGCGGCCAGCATCTCGTCGACGATGCCCATGTGGTCGTAGACCTCGAGGGTGCGCGGGTGCGTGGCGATGGCGCGGCTGGTCGTGGGCGGTTCGTCGCGGGCGTCCACGATCCGCACGCGCAGCCCGCGGCGGGTCAGTTCATGGGCCGCCGCCAGGCCGACCGGTCCCGCGCCCACCACGAGCAGCGGGGCGTGCGGCCGGCTGGTCGGATCCGTCGTCATACGGCTCACCTCCTCGGCAACGTTCGCGTTCCGGCCGATGCTGGCGACGGCCGTTCGAGGGACGGACGAGGCCGGATGGGCGTCGGCCGGAGGGCGCGTGCCGACGGCCCTCCACCGCCGCTCGATCGCGGGTTGAACTCGGCCGTCCATCGTCCGGAAGCACAGATCCGACGGGGACTCGGGGCGGTTCGCACCGGACGCGGGTCACTGCCAAGAGGAGGTTGCCGGTGGACCGGCTCGTCGCGATTACCGGAATCGGCGTGGTGGCGCCGGGAGATCCAGGCACGAAGGCGTTCTGGGACCTCGTCGTCTCGGGGCGCACGGCGACCCGCACGATCACGGGGTTCGACCCGTCGCCGTACCGCTCCAGGATCGCCGCCCAGTGCGTCTTCGACCCGCTGCAGGCGGGCCTCGGGCTCCAGGAGGTCCGCCGACTGGACCGCGCCGCGCAGCTGGCCGTGGTCGGCACCCGCGAGGCGGTGGCCGACAGCGGGCTCGAACTGGGCCAGGAGCGGCCCGAGCGGATCGCGGTCTGCCTCGGCAGCGCCGTGGGCTGCACCATGAGCCTGGAGGCCGAGTACGCGGTGGTCAGCGACAGCGGCCGCCGCTGGGAGGTGGACCACGCGTACGCGCTGCCGCACCTGCCGGACTACTTCGTGCCCAGCTCGCTGGCGGCCGAGGTGGCCTGGACGGCCGGGGCGGAGGGGCCGGTCAACATGGTGTCGGCCGGCTGCACCTCGGGCCTGGACGCGGTCGGCTACGCCTGCGACCTGATCCGGGAGGGCAGCGCCGACGTGGTGATCACCGGCGGGACGGACGCCCCGATCTCGCCCATCACGGTGGCCTGCTTCGACGCGATCAAGGCGACCTCGACCTACAACGACGACCCCGAGCACGCGATGCGGCCGTTCGACCGCACCCGCAACGGCTTCGTGCTCGCCGAGGGCGCGGCCGTCCTGGTCCTGGAGGAGGCCGAGCGGGCCCGCCGGCGCGGTGCCCGGATCTACGCGCTGATCTCCGGCTTCGCCGCCCGCAGCAACGCCTACCACATGACCGGACTGCGGGCCGACGGGCGGGAGATGGCCTCGGCGATCGACGCGGCGCTGGCCGAGGCCCGGCTCGCCCCGGAGGCGATCGACTACGTCAACGCGCACGGCACCGGCACCCGGCAGAACGACCGGCACGAGACCAACGCGTTCAAGCGCGCCCTCGGCGACCACGCCTACCGGACGCCGGTCAGCTCGATCAAGTCGATGATCGGGCACTCGCTGGGCGCGATCGGCTCGATCGAGATCGCCGCCTGCGCGCTGGCGATCGAGCACCGGACCGTCCCGCCGACCGCCAACCTGACCGAGCCGGACCCGGAGTTGGACCTCGACTACGTCCCGCTGACCGCCCGCGAGCGCGAACTCGACGCCGTCCTCACCGTCGGCAGCGGCTTCGGCGGCTTCCAGAGCGCCATGGTGCTCACCCGGCCCGGGGCGGTGCGGGCATGAGCGAGCGAGGGAGGGACCCCGGGCCGGAGGCGGACGGCGAGCGGTCGGTCACGGGGCGCGCATCGGCGAGTGCACCCGCCGAGCACGGCGAGGCGGGCGCCCGCGCCGTCATCACCGGCCTCGGCATCGCCGCCCCCAACGGCCTGGGCACCGAGGAGTGTTGGCGCAGTACCCTGGCGGGCACCAGCGGGATCGGCCCGATCTCGCGGTTCGACGCCTCCGGCTACCCGGTCCGACTGGCCGGAGAGGTCACGGGCTTCGAGGTGGCCGCGCACGTGCCGAGCCGACTCGTCCCGCAGACCGACCGGATGACCCAACTCGCCCTGGCCGCCGCCGACTGGGCACTCGCGGACGCCGGGGTCGACCCACAGCGGTTCGACGACTTCGAGATGGGCGTGGTGACGGCCAACTCCTCGGGCGGATTCGAGTTCGGCCAGCGGGAGTTGGAACAGCTCTGGGCGAACGGCCCGCAGTACGTCAGCGCCTACCAGTCCTTCGCCTGGTTCTACGCCGTCAACACCGGCCAGCTGTCGATCCGGCACGGGATGTGCGGGCCGAGCGGGGTCACCGTCGCGGAGCAGGCCGGCGGCCTGGACGCGCTCGGCCAGGCCCGGCGGCAGCTCTCCAAGGGCATCCGCCTGGTGCTGACCGGCGGGATGGACGCCTCGCTCTGCCCGTGGGGCCTGGTCGCCCAGCTGCCCTCCGGCCTGCTCAGCGAACAGCCGGACCCGCAGCGGGCGTTCCTGCCCTTCGACACCGCGGCGAGCGGCCAGGTGCTGGGAGAGGGCGGCGCGATCCTGGTCATGGAGCCGGCGGCGGCCGCCCGCGAGCGCGGCGCCCCGCACCTCTACGGCGAGATCGCCGGCTACTGCGCCACCTTCGACCCGCGGCCGGGGTCGGGCCGGCCCTCCCGGCTCCTCGGGGCGATGCGCGGCGCGCTGGACGCGGCCGGGCTGACCGCCGACGAGGTCGACGTGGTGTTCGCCGACGCCTCCGGGGTGCCCGAGTCGGACCGGGCCGAGGCCGGGGCGATCACCGCGCTGTTCGGCCCGCGCGGGGTCCCGGTGACCGTACCGAAGACCATGTTCGGCCGGCTCAGCTCCGGCGGCGCGCCCGTCGACGTCGCGCTGGCGCTGCTGGCCCTGCGGGACGGGGTGATCCCGCCCTCCGTCAACATCACGGCGCCGGTCGAGGAGTACCGCCTGGACCTGGTCACCGAGGCCCGCCCGGCCCGGCTGCGCACCGCCCTGGTCGTGGCGCGCGGTGCCGGCGGCTTCAACACCGCCCTGGTGGTGCGGTCGATCTGACGAAACGTCAGCTGGACCGTCACCCGGAAGTCATGGCTCTGGAACTGCGACGAGAGGATTCACCACCGTGAGCGCGTTCACCATCGAGGACCTCAAGCGGATCATGCGCGACTGCGCCGGGGAGGAGGAGTCCGTCGACCTGGACGGCGAGATCCTGGACCTCCGCTTCGAGGAGCTCGGGTACGACTCCCTGGCCCTGATCGAGACCACCAGCCGGATCTCGCGCGAGTTCGGCGTACAGCTGCCCGAGGAGGAACTGGGGGAGATCGGTACCGTGCGCGAGCTGCTGGAGCTGATCAACCAGAGGCTGTCCGTGCGCTCCTGATCCGCACCCGGGCCGCACCGCGCCCGCATCCGCACCCGTACGGCGCCCCGGGGCCGGCGGCCGGCACCCGCCGAGCCGTCGGCCCCCCGTCGTGTCGCCGCCACGCCGCCGGCGCGCCGCCACGCCGTCGCGTGCGCACCCCTCCTATCCGGCAAGGGGGTCACCGTGCCGCCGGCCACTGGACCGGTCACCCCGCTCGCCGCCCGTGACCTGATGGTCCTCCTCCAAGCGGGCCTGCTGTTCGGGCTCGCCGTCCTGCTCGGGCGCCTCTCCACCGGCCGCCCCCGGGCCGGCGTGGACGAGCCGGCGCGGACGGGCCGGCACACACGCGCCGGGCCCGGCACCCCGTCGACAGGACGGGGGCCGGGCCCGGCGGTTTCGCTGCTCAGTCGACGTCGCGGCTGTTGGTGCCCTCCTGCCAGGAGGCGTCCACGCCCCAGGCGACGATCCGCTCCGGGGTGATCCGGATCAACTCCTCGGCGAGGTTCGGGTTGTGGGCCCGCCCGCCGGTGGCGAGCGCGGCGGCCCGGCCGCGGATCTCGATCCCGCGCGCCACCCACGGGTCCGTGCCGGCGATGTCGTCGACGACGAAGGACACCGCGGGCTGCTCGGCCACGTCCCGGTACTTGCGGCTGCGGCCGAGGTCGCGGCCGGTGATGTCGATGGTGCCGTCGTCGTTCAGCCGGAACCCGACCGGGACGTTGTGCGGGCGGCCGTCGGGGCCGACCGTGGCCAGCCGGCCGATGTGCCGGGACCGCAGGTAGACGGTCTCCTTCTCGGTGAACGGCATGGGTCTCCTCCTCCGTGGGCGGGTGGGTGCGGGCGGCTCAGAGCGTCGCGAGCAGGGCCGCGATGAGCGTGCGGGCCTGGACGTTGAGGTACCCGTCGTAGCGCAGCAGCGTCATCGCCTGGTGGACGCTGATCCAGACGAAGTCCGGGGGCACGTCCAGCGGGAAGTCCTCCGGCACCTCGACGATCCGGTAGCGCGAGCGGGCCTCGAAGAAGCGCCCGCCCTCCTCCGACAGCACGGTGTTGTAGCGCACCAGGCTCCCGGTGGTGGTCAACGCCTCGGCGAGGAAACGCGGTTGGCGCTCGGCGGGCAGGCCGGCGTAGTTGTCCGGGCAGCACTGCACGGTCGGCGCGATCTCCGCGACGTTGGCCAGGCCCGCCTCCACCCGGGCGTGCGCCAGCAGGTGCAGCACTCCCTCGATCGGTCGCACCAGGAAGGCGGTGACGCCCAGCCCGATCGGCTCGAACAGCGGCTGGGTCCAGCTGGCCACCTCGCGGTTGGCGGCGCTCACCGAGGCGGCGATCACCTGGAAGTAGCGCCCCTGCTCGTGCCGGATCCGGTCGGCGGTCCGCTGCCAGCTCTCGATCCGGTCCAACGGCCGGTAGCTCTGGGCCAGTTCGCTGGTCGCCCGGATCCGGGTGAGCCAGCTCAGCACGTCGGTCAGCGACTGGTACGCGCCCTGGTCCTCCACCCGGGGGCCGAGCGGGATGGACGACAGCACCGTGCGGGCGTCCATGTTGACCACGTCGTCGAAGCCCATCAGCCGGTGGATCTGACCGAGCGTCAGCCAGCGGAACTCCGGGGCCTCGGGCGGCTCCTCGTCGATCTCCACCACGATGTTCCGGTTGCGCTTGCGCAGGAACCACGCCCCCTGCTCGGACTGCAGCGAGTCCAGCAGCACCTTCCCGGCGGTGGGCGGCACGAAGTGCTCCAGGAACGTGATCGGCCGGCCCCGGTGCACCCCGGTGTAGTTGCTGCGGGTGGCCTGCACGGTGGGGGACAGCTGCACCGAGTTGATGTTCCCCGGTTCCATCTTGGCCTGCATCAGGAAGTGCAGGACGCCGTCGAACTCCTTGGCGACGAAGCCGAGGATGCCGATCTCCGGCTGGTTGATGATGGGCTGCATCCATCTGGCGGTGTCCGTGCGGATGTCGAGCCCCTGGATGGTGAAGAACCGCCCGCTCTCGTGTCCGAGGTCGCCGTTGGCGGCGTCGAAGCCCCAGCCGGCCAGGTCGGCGAACGGGATGCGGGTGACCTCGTGGCGGAAGATCCGCCGGTTCTCCTCCAGCCAGGCGAGGATCGCCCGGTTGGGCGTCACCGGGCTGTCGGTGACGGCCGCCGAGCGGGTGAAGCGGCGGATCAGCTCGGTGCGGTCGGCGACGTCGGAGCCGTGCCGCAGGCCGGTGGCGGTCAGCGAGGCGGGAGTCATCGCGCCACCCGCACCCGGGCCAGGTCGCCGACGATCAACTGCTGGCGGGCCGCGGCCGGTTCGGCGTGCAGTTCGGCCCGGCGGCCGATCAGCGAGCCGTCCAGCCCGCGTACCCCGCTGATCGTGGTGCCCTCCAGCACGATCGAGTTCTCGATGCCGGTGGCGTCCAGCGTGCAGCCCGGTCCGACCGAGGTGTACGGGCCGAGCCGGCTGTCCCGGACCACGGTGCCCGCGGCGACGGTGACCGGGCCGGTCAGCTGCGAGCGGACCACCTCGGCGCCCTCCGCCAGGACCACGTCGCCGGTGAGCACCGAATGCCGGTCGACGCTGCCGCGGACATCCCGCCGCAGGGTGTCCAGGACCGCGCGGTTGCAGTCCAGCAGCCCCTCGACGGTGCCGCTGTCGCGCCAGAACCCGGCGTACTCCAGGGCCCGGACGTCACCGCCCTCGGCGATCAACTCCCCGATGGCGTCGGTGATCTCCAGCTCGCCGCGGCGGCTGGGGCGCAGGTCGCGCACGGCCCGGTGGATCGCCGGGGTGAAGAAGTAGACCCCGATCAGCGCCAGGTCGCTCGGCGGCCGCTCGGGCTTCTCCACCACGGCGTCCACCCGGCCGTCCGCGCCGAGCGAGGCGACTCCGTAGTCGGACGGGTTCGCCACCTTGGTCACCAGCACCTGGGCGTCCGGTCTGGTCTCCCGGAACACCCCGGCGGCCTCGGCCACCCCCTCGGTCAGCAGGTTGTCGCCGAGGTACATCAGGAAGTCCTCGTCGCCGAGGAAGTCCGCCGCGATCGCGACGCAGTGCGCCAGGCCCAGCGGCCGCTCCTGGTGCAGGTAGGTGAGCCGCAGGCCCAGTGCGGAGCCGTCGCCGAACACGGCGGCGATCTGCTCGGCGTGCGGCCCGACGATGACGCCGACCTCCTCGATCCCGCAGTCGCGGATGTTCTCCAGGCAGTGTCCGAGCACGGGCTTGTTCCCCACCGGGACGAGCTGCTTCGGTATCGAGTACGTGAGCGGGCGCAGGCGGGTGCCTGTCCCTCCGGACAACAACAGAGCCCTCAAGGTGCCTTCTCCTCACCGCCGCGGCACCGGAGGCCGGGCAGGCTCCGGAGCGGTTCGCCCCGGCCGGATACGGAAAGCGTGGGTCCGTTGCGGTGCGCTCCCGGCGCGGGCCCGGCCCGCGCCGGGAGCACACACCAGTCCCAGGCGGGACGATGCTTGGGGCTCGCCTTCGAGGGGCGTTCAAGCCCGCCCCCGGGCAGCCCTCGCGCGGCGGTCGCCGGGTCCGGCTGGACGGGGCCTCCAGCGGGCGGCGGCAGGGTGGCCGTACGACACGGACCGGCCGTACCGCGGAGGCGACGATGGACCAGACCCGAACCGAGCCGCCCGTCCTGAGGATGGGCGTGCTCGGCTGCTCCGACATCGCATGGCGCCGGGCCCTGCCCGCGCTGGTCGCGGACCCCTCGGTGGAGCTGGTCGCGGTGGCCAGCCGGGACGAGGCCAAGGCCCGCCGCTTCGCCGGGCAGTTCGGCTGCGCGGCGGTCACCGGCTACCGCGCCCTGGTGGACCGCGCCGACGTCGACGCCCTCTACGTCCCGGTGCCCGCCGCGCTGCACGAGCCCTGGGCGGAGGCGGCGCTGAACGCCGGCAAGCACGTGCTCTGCGAGAAGCCGCTGACCGTCGACGCGGCGGCCACCCGCCGGCTGGTCGAACTCGCCGCCGCCCGCGGGCTGGTGCTGCTGGAGAACTTCATGTTCCAGTTCCACGCCCAGCACCGGGCCGTCCGGGACCTGATCGACCAGGGCGTGATCGGTGAACTGCGGGGCCTGCACGCGGTGTTCACCATCCCAGCGCTGCACCCCGACGACATCCGCCACCGGCCCGAACTCGGCGGCGGCTGCCTGCTCGACGTCGGCGGCTACCCGATCCGCACCGCCCAGCTCTTCCTGGGCCCGGAGCTGCGGGTGGCCGGCGCGGTGGCCGTCCGCGACCCCGGCTCCGGCGTGGACGTCGCCGGCGCCGCGCTGCTGGTCTCCGCCGACGGCGTCAGCGCCCAGCTGACGTACGGGATGGCACACGGCTACCGCTCGGCGTACGAGCTTTCCGGCAGCGAGGGGCGGATCGTCCTGGACCGGGCGTACACCCCGCCGGCGGACCACCGGCCGGTGCTCCGCGTGGAGACCAAGGGCGGCGCCGAGGAGGTCGTGCTGCCCGCCGACGACCAGTGGGCCAACCTGGTGCGGGCCTTCGCCGCGGCCGTGCGCGGAGAGCGGCACCTGGACCGGTACACCGAGTCGACGCTCCGGCACGCCGCTCTGACGGGGGAGATCCAGCGGGCCGCGGCCGCCGGCCCCCGGTGACTCCAACGGGCTTCGACCGACCGTCCGCACCATCGACCGCGAACGGGCCCCGCGAGGCGGGCGACCCGCGGCCGCGCCTACTGCCGGGAGGAACGAAGGTGAACGACCGCCGCGATCTACTGATCGAACAGGTCCGGGAGTACCACCGCGAGATCAGCGTGGAGCAGGAGTTCGTGCCGGGCGTCACCCCGCTGCTGCCGGCCGGTGCCGTGCTGGCGGAGGAGGACCGGGTGGCGCTGGTCGAGGCCGCCCTCGACCTGCGGATGACGTCCGGGGACATCTCGGTGCGCTTCGAGCGGAAGCTGGCCCGCCACCTCGGCCTGCGCAAGGCCCACATGGTCAACTCCGGCTCCTCGGCCAACCTGCTCGCCCTGTCGGCGCTCACCGCGCACGAACTCGGCGACCGCCGGCTGTGCCCCGGCGACGAGGTGATCACGGTGGCGGCGGGCTTCCCGACCACGGTGAACCCGATCATCCAGAACGGCCTGGTGCCGGTCTTCGTCGACATCGAACTGGGCACGTACAACACCACCCCGGAGCGGGTCGCGGCGGCGATCGGGCCGCACACCCGGGCCATCATGATCGCCCACCCGCTGGGAAACCCCTTCCAGGCCGAGGAGTTGGCCGACCTCGCGCGCGAGCACGGGCTGCACTTCGTCGAGGACAACTGCGACGCGCTGGGCTCCACCTACCGCGGCCGACTCACCGGCACCTTCGGCGACCTCAGCACGGTCAGCTTCTACCCGGCGCACCACATCACCACCGGCGAGGGCGGCTGCGTGCTGACCCGCAGCGTCAGCCTGGCCCGGCTGGTGGAGTCCTACCGGGACTGGGGCCGGGACTGCTGGTGCGCCCCCGGCAAGGACAACACCTGCCTGAAGCGCTTCGAGCACCAGCTGGGGACGCTGCCGCACGGCTACGACCACAAGTACATCTTCTCCCACATCGGGTACAACCTGAAGTCGACGGACCTCCAAGCGGCGCTGGGGGAAGCCCAGTTGACCAAGCTGGACGAGTTCGGCCGACTGCGGCGGCGCAACTGGGCCCGGCTGCGCGAGGCGCTGGACGGGCTGCCCGGCCTGCTGCTGCCGAGCCCCACCCCGGGCAGTGACCCGAGCTGGTTCGGCTTCGTCCTCACGGTGCTGCCGGACGCCCCGTACACCCGGGCCGAACTGGTCGCCTTCCTGGAGGCGCGGGCGATCGGCACCCGGCGGTTCTTCGCCGGCAACCTCACCCGCCAGCCGGCCTACACCCACGCCCGCTACCGGGTCGCCGGGACGCTGGAGAACAGCGACACCGTCACCGAGCACACCTTCTGGATCGGCGTCCACCCCCGGCTCACCCCGGAGATGGTGGACTACCTCGCCGACTCCGTACGGGAGTTCGTGACCTCCCGGCGCAGCCCGGTGCTGGCCGTCCCGGACGGCCCCGGGCAGGCGGGCGCCTGACGGCCGGGGCCCGGGGGCCGCAGACCAATGACCGTACCGATCGAGGAGCTGCTGTGCGTGTGATCGTGAATGCCCTGGTGCTCACCCATCTGATGCCGATGGTGCCGGTCGCCTGGGGGCTGCGGCTGGCCGGCCACGACGTGCTGGTGGTCGGCGACGCGGAGGTGGCCAGAGCGGCGGGCCGGGCCGGCCTGCCCAGCCGCCGGGTCGGCCCGGCGGACGGCGGCGCCGAGCGCTGGAGCCGTCCGCTGGTGGCCAAGTCCCCGTTCGCGGTGGCCGGTTCGGGCAGCAACCGGCCGACCGAGGAGCCCCCGTGGGCGCAGATGGGGCAGCGCTGGCTGGCCCGCCTGGACACCTACATCGACGAGTACCTGGAGCTGGCGCGGGTCTGGCAGCCGGACCTGATCATCACCGACCCGCTGGAGTGGGGCGGACTGGTGCTCGGCGGTGTGCTCGGCGTGCCGGTGGTGCTGCACCGCTGGGGCCTGGACAACATGAGCTCCTCGCTGCTGAAGCCCGGCAAGCAGGCGCTGCACGAGCTGTGCGTGCGGCTGGGCGCCCCGGACGGCCTGCCCGACCCGGTGCTGGTCCTGGACCCGTGCCCGCCCAGCGTCCAGTCCCCGAACGTGACCCCGGGCGAGCCGGTGCGCTTCGTGCCGTACAACGGGACGGCGCCGCTGCCGGACTGGGTGCTCGGCCCGCGCCCGGAGCGCCGGGTGTTCGTCAGCCTGGGCGCCTGGGGGACGGGCCGGCTGGCCGAACAGGGCAAGCTGGACTCGATCGTGGACAGCATCGCGGCCGCGGTCCACGAGGTCGACGAGGTCGAGGCGGTGCTGTTCCTGGAGGAGCGCTACCGCGAGACGCTCGGGCCGCTGCCCGGGACGGTCCGGGTCGCCGACCCGCTGCCGGTCAACCTCTGCCTCCCGTACGGCGACGCGATCATCCACCACGGCGGCTCCGGTACGGCGCTCACCGCGTTCTGCTACGGCGTGCCGCAGCTGGTGCTCGCCCAGGACGGGCCGCTGCTCGTGCCCAACGCCGAGCGGGTCGAGGCCAGCGGCGGCGGGCGGGGCATCGTGGACGAGCGCGAGCGCGACGACCCGGCGGCGATCGGCAAGGCCCTCGGCGAGATCCTCACCGAGGAGCGCTTCCGGGAGGGGGCCGACCGGATCCGCCGGGAGATGGCGGCCATGCCCTCGCCCGGCCTGCTGGGCGACCTGCTGGAGGGGATCGCGCTGGGCTGACCGGCTCCGACGGCCACGTGCAGCGCCGCCCGCCCCGGATCCGGGGCGGGCGGCGCAGGGGTGCGGTCGGCCGCTCAGGCCGACCACGACGGGGTCGAGAGGTACTCCAGCACCGCGGTGCCGAACTGCAGCCCTGGGCCCACCCCCGCCATCAGGTAGGTCTCGCCCGGCTTGATCAGTTGCTGCTCGATCAGCCGGTCGAAGCAGATGATCTGGTCGCCGGTGCCGACGTGGCCGAGGTCGCGGCCGAGCCGGTAGGTGGAGCGCTCCTCGGTGAAGCCGAACAGCGGGAGGAGCCGCTCGGCGACCACGGCTCGGCTGGCGTTGATGTGCCCGATCCAGGAGATCTCCGACAACGAGCCCAGCCCCGCGTCGGCCACCGTGCGGTCGTTCAGCTCCTGCTGCCCGTTGACCAGCAGGTCCTTCAACTCCTTGGCGAGCGGCGAGTGTTCGACGAAGTGGACGCTGCGGGCCCGCAGGTCCATGGTCTGGGCCGAGAGGTCCGTCGGCGGCCAGATCGGCACCCCGGAGCGGTGCAGTTCCTCCAGCTGCGGAACGGCCTGCACGCCCACCGACCGCAGCCGGGCGAACCCGGGCCGCTTGGACAGCAGCACGGCGACCGCGGCGTCCCCGAGGACCATCCCGTTCAGGTGCGACCAGCGGTCGACCAGGGGCCCGGAGAAGTTGTCCGAGCCCACCACCAGGACGGAGGCGTTCTCGGGCGCGGCCCGCAGCTGCCCGACGGCCAGCTGCATGGCGCTGAACAGGCCGGTGCAGTGGCCGCGCAGCTCGACCGCCGGCGCCGAGCCGCCGATGGTGTTCCGCTGGATGTACGAGGCCGGGCTCCAGCCGTTGGGGCCCTGGTGGAACCCGGTCGCGTAGAGGACGAAGGAGACGTCCGCCGGGTCCGCCCCGGAGCGGTCGAACGCGTGGCGCACGGCGTGCACCGCCATGTCCACCGGGGCCGTGTCCCCCGCTATGGGCACCTCGTCGATCTCGTTCGCGGCGAAGTCCTCGGCCGAGTAGACGCCCTCGTCGACCGCCGTGGCCGCGTTCTTCTTCTCCGGCAGGTAGATCCCGATTCCCTCGATGAAGACATCGCCAACCCGCATCTGGCCTCCTCCGCAGTGATCACTTGTCGGCATGCGCCGCCAGCCTCCCGGCGGCGGCTGGAGGGCCCGTCCAGCACTGCTGGAGGGCCGCCCGGCCGTGTCGACCGCCAAGGATGCCGTCGAACCCGTCTGGGCTCAAGTGTTCGTTGAGAAAGCTGAGTTGGGCCGGGTGTCGGGGGTCCGCCGAGCCGCCCGCGACCACCGGAACAGTGCGCGTGCGGCCGCCCGGGCCGGTACGGCCGGGCGGCCGCCGCGCCTCACAGGAAGTAGAGGCGGTTGAGCGGGACGCTGTCCGCGGGCTCGGAGCGCAGCGGGGTGCCGTCGAGGGTGACGAGGCCGTTGCGCGGGTCGACCAGGACGTCGCCGAGGCGGGTGTTGCGCACCATGTCGCGCGGCCCGATGCCGCGGGTGCCCCGGACGGCGACGCGGCGGCGGCGGGTCGTCATGGAGTCGTACGGGCGGTCGTGGGTGCCGGACTCGGCGGCGGCCCGGCTGGTGAAGGCGACCGACAGATCGGCGGGGGTGGCGCCGTGGGCGCCGAACAGCGGCCCCAGGACGAGCGGTTGGCAGGTCTCGGTGGCGGCGTTCGGATCGCCGGTGACGCCGTACGCGGGGAAGCCGGCCTTGAGCACCAGCTGCGGTTTGGCGCCGAAGGAGGCGGGGCGCCAGAGCACGATGTCGGCGAGCTTGCCGATCTCGATCGAGCCGACCTCGTGCGAAAGGCCGTGCGCGATGGCCGGGTTGATGGTGAGCTTGGCGATGTAGCGCAGCACGCGCTCGTTGTCGTCGTCCGGGCCGTCGCCCTCCATCGGGCCGAGTTCGGCCTTCATCTTCCCGGCCACGGCGAAGGTGCGGCGCACCGTCTCGCCGGCCCGGCCCATCCCCTGGGCGTCGGAGGAGGTGATGCCGATGGCCCCGAGGTCGTGCAGCACGTCCTCGGCGCCCATGGTGCCGGCCCGGATCCGGTCGCGTGCCATGGCCTCGTCGCCGGGCAGGTCGGTCTTCAGGCCGTGGACGGAGACGATCATGCCGTAGTGTTCGGCGACCGCGTCCCGGCCGAACGGCAGCGTCGGGTTGGTGGAGGAGCCGATGACGTTCGGCACGCCCGCCATCTTCAGCACGTTGGGGACGTGTCCGCCGCCGCAGCCCTCGATGTGGAAGGCGTGGATGGTCCGGCCGTCGAGGACGCGCAGGGTGTCCTCGACGGACAGGCACTCGTTCAACCCGTCGGTGTGCAGGGCCACTTGGACGTCATGGACTTCGGCGACGGCCAGCGCGGTGTCCAGCGCGCGGGTGTGCGCGCCCATGTCCTCGTGGACCTTGAACCCGCAGGCGCCGCCCTCGGCCAGGGCCTCCACGAGCGGGGCCGGGTGGGAGGACGAACCGCGGCCCAGGAAGCCGATGTTGACCGGCCAGGCGTCGAAGGCGTTGAACGCGTGGCGCAGCGCCCAGGGCGAGTTGACGCCGACGCCCCACGCGGGGCCGACCTCCTGGCCGATGATCGTGGTGACGCCGGAGGCGAGCGAGGCCTCCATGATCCGCGGGGACATCAGGTGGACGTGGGTGTCGATGGCGCCGGCGGTGGCGATCAGGCCCTCACCGGAGACGATCGTGGTCCCGGTGCCGACGACCACGTCCACGCCGTCCAGGGTGTCCGGGTTGCCGGCCCGCCCGATCGAGGTGATCCGCCCCTCGCGGATGCCGATCGAGGTCTTGCGGATGCCCTGGACCGCGTCGATCACCAGCACGTTGCTGATCACGACGTCGCAGGTGTCCCGCACCGCGGCGGCCTTGAGGTGCAGGCCGTCCCGGGCGGTCTTGCCGAAGCCGACCAGGAACTCCTCGCCCGGCGCCTGGGAGTCGGACTCCACGCGGACGACCAGGCCGCTGTCGCCGAGCCGGACCCGGTCCCCGGCGCGCGGCCCGTGCACGGCCGCGTACTCGGACGCTTCGATGCTGCTGCTCACGACTGCTGCTCCCGTCCGTGGTCGACTGCTCCGAGGTAGCCCTGCTCGGCCGCGCGGCGCAGGGCTTCGCGCCGCACCCGGGGCGAGTCCAGCGGCCCGTCGACCAGCCCGGCGAAGCCGATCGCGACCCGCTCGCCGCCGATCGGCACCAGGCCGACCTCGGTGTCGGCGCCAGGGTCGAAGCGCACCGAGGAGCCGGCCGGGACGGCGAGGTGCATGCCGTAGGCGGCGGCACGGTCGAAGGCCAGGCGCGGGTTGGCCTCGAAGAAGTGGAAGTGCGAGGTGACCGAGATCGGAACCTCGGAGGTGTTGCGCACGGCGAGGGTGCGGACGGGCTCCGGGCCGGTCGCGGCGGCGCCGTCGGGGAGGACGGCGCCGGGCGCGGCCTCGCCGAGGGTGCCGCCGCCGAACGGGTCGGCGATGACGGCGAGCCGGGTGCCGTCCTCGAACACCGCCTCGACGTGGATCTCGGTGACCAGGTCCGGCACGCCGGGCAGGACGTCGGTGGGGGAGAGGACGGAGCTGCCGAGCGCGACGGCCTCGGCCAGCCGCAGGCCGTCGCGGGCGGCCTCGCAGACGGTGTCCGCGATGAGCGCGGTGGCCTCGGGGACGTTGAGCCGCAGGCCGCGGGCTCGGCGGGCGCGGGCGAGCTCGGCGGCGGTGAAGATCAGCAGCCGGTCTCGTTCGGTGGGGGTCAGCTGCACGGGGTTCCCTTCTCCCTCGGTGCGGGGCGGTCAGCCGGCGGGCTGGTCGTGGGTGGAGCAGTGGATGCCACCGCCGCCGGAGGCGATGGTGTCGATCTGCAGCGGGACGATCTCGCGGTCCGGGAAGTGGTCCCGGAAGATCTCCTGGGCGTGCCCGTCGGCCTTGGCGTCGCCGAACTTCGGCAGGTAGACGCCCTTGTTGCCGATGTAGAAGTTCATGTACGAGGAGACGAAGGCGTCGCCGCGCCCGGTGATCCGGTCCGGGTCCGGCTGCTCGATCTCGATCACCTTGAGCTTCTTGCCGGTCGCGTCGGTGGCCTCGGCGAGGACGGCGCGGGCCTGGTCGGCGGAGCGGGACCAGACGTCCGGCGGGGTGCCGGGGAAGGCGCGGTCCAGGAAGACGACGCCGGGGGCGGCGAAGCGGGCCAGGCAGTCGACGTGGGCGTCGGTGATGTCCTTGCCCTTGACGCCGGCGAGCCAGATCACCTTGGTGACGCCCAGGGTCTTCTTGAGCTCCGCCTCGACCGAGTCGCGGCTGCGGCCGAGGTTGCGGTTGTCGTTGACGACGGAGCTCTCGGTGACCATCAGGGTGCCCTGGCCGTCGGTCTCGAAGGAGCCGCCCTCGGCGGTGATCGGGGTCTCCAGCCGCTCGATCCCGTACTTCTCCAGGACGGCGCGGGCGATCCTGGCGTCGTTGGTGTGCTCCTGCTTGCCGCCCCAGCCGCTGAAGTTGAAGTCGACGCCCTTGACCTTGCCGCCCTCCTCGACGAACACCGGCACGGTGTCGCGGGCCCACAGGTCGTCGACCGGGACGGAGAGCAGTTCGACGTCGGAGCCGCAGGCGTTGCGGGCCGAGGCCTCCTGCCCGGGGCGGACCAACAGGACCACCGGTTCGCGTTCGCCGATGGCCCGGGCCACGGTGGCGATGTCCTTGCGGACGGCCCCGAGCTGCTCGCCCCAGACGTTCTCGGAGGCGGGCCAGGCCATGAACGTCCGCTCGTGCTTCTCCCACTCGCCGCCGAGCCGGCGCCCCTGGGCGGGGGCGGGCGCCGGGGCGGGCGCCCCGGTGGCCGGCTGACCGGGCGCTCCGGTGGTCGGGCCCGCGGGCTCGGCCGGGTCGTCATCGGAGGCGGCGCAGGCGGTCGCGCCGAGGGCGATCACACCGGCCCCGGCGAGGGAGCGCAGCACCGTGCGGCGGGCGAGGGGGGACTGGGACACGCTGAACTCCGGTGGGGCTGGGGGTGGATCCGGTCCGGCGGGGGCGGGCGGGGCTCCGGGGAGCGGCCCGCGGGGCGCCGGTGGCGGCGGACGAAGGGGCCGTCCGGGTGGACGAGGTCGTCCGGCATCGCCGGAACTGAACTCTCGCATTGACTGAAAAATCAGTCAAGCTTTACGGTGAAGCCACCCAAACCACCCCGAGACGACCCGGCCGCCGAGCGCGCGGCCCGGTCACGACGATGAAAGGCCAGGTGAGGCGGCGATGCTGCGCAATGGTCTGGAGCCCTGGCACGTACTGGTGATGGTGGCCGTCCTGGTGCTGCTGTTCGGCTCCAAGAAGCTGCCCGACATGGCGCGCGGACTGGGGAAGTCGATGCGCATCCTGAAGTCCGAGACGGCGGCCATGCGGGAGGAGTCGGCGCCGGGCGGCGCACCGGCGGAACCGCCCGCGGGCCCGGCCGCCCAGCCGCCGACCGGGCCGGCGGCCCAGCCGCC
Source organism: Kitasatospora sp. NPDC097691 (assembly GCF_040302665.1). NCBI lineage: Bacteria > Bacillati > Actinomycetota > Actinomycetes > Kitasatosporales > Streptomycetaceae > Kitasatospora > Kitasatospora sp. NPDC097691. The sequence continues at coordinate 17,731 of NZ_JBEORY010000032.1, forward strand.
CGCAGGTCCGGCGGCGCAGCCAACCGCAGGTCCGGCGGCCCAGGCACCCGCAGGTCCGGCGGCCCAGCAGGTGAAGCACCCGGCCTGACCGGGCGGGCCGCCGGAGCGCCCGCGGCCGGAGCCGAGAGCCGTCGTTCCCCCCTGCCCGGCGGGGAGCGACGGCTCTCAGCCGTTGCGGCGGTAGTGGTCCAGCGACACCTTGACCGGCCCGTCCGTGCCCGCGGTCGACAGCACCCGGACGACGGCGAGGTCCTGGCCGTCCGCGGACCGGACGCAGAAGGCCCCGCGCGGCCCGACGGCGGCGAACGGGATCCGGCCGGCCGGGCGGCTGCCGAGGCCCTTGAGGCACTCGGCCACACCGAGGCTCGCGTCCCGGCCGATGAAGGAGTCCGAGGTCTCCGGGACGAGGAACTCGGCGTCGCCGCGGCTCAGGTACCAGGAGACGCTGTCGGTCGGGACGACGGTGCCGGTGGCGAGGTCGAACTCGTAGCCGGAGTCCGCCGAGGTCAGCTCGACCGAGCGGTAGACCGGCGCGTAGTCGGCGGCGGGCCCGGGCGGCGTGGCGGTGGTGGGGGAGGCCGTCGCGGGGGCGGAGCGGCCGGGCGACGGGGTCGCGGTGGCCGTCGGCGTGCCCGGAGCCGGGCTGCCCGGTACGGCGGCACCGGAGACCGGGGCCTCGTCGGCCACGGCCTCCCCCGAGTCCGGGTCGTCGAGCAGGAGGACCGCCGTCGCGGCGCCGACGGTCAGGGCGACGGCGGCGGTCAGGGCGGTGCGGCCGAGGGAGCGTCTGCGGCCGTTCCCGCTCCGGCGGTCGCGGCCCCGGCGCTCCGCCGAGCCGTCCTCGCCCGGAGCCGTACGGGAGGCCGCCGACGACGACGAGGCCGACGACGACGCGGACGCCGCCGACGAGGCCGCCGTCGGCGCGGACACCGGTGCGAGCAGCGTCGGCGTCGGCGCGGCCGCCGGGGCGAGGACCGTCTGCGCCGAGTCCCAGCCCGGGTGTGCGGCGGCCTCGGCGGGCACCTGCGGCAGCTCGGCGTGCCGATTGATCTGGCTGGTCAGCGGGTGCGGCAGCCAGTCCTCGCCGAACCTGAGGTGGCCGCCCACCGCCGGGTGGCTGCGGGCGGCGGCGATCACCTCGGCGGTGGTCGGGCGGTCCTCGGGCCGCTTGGCGAGGCAGTGCAGCAGCAGCTCGCACAGGCTCTCCGGCACCCGGCCGAGGTCCGGGTCCTCGTGGACGGTCCGGTAGAGCGCCGCCGGGTCCGGGCCGTCCCCGAAGGGCGGGGTGCCGCCGGCGACGTGGACGGCCAGGGCGCCGAGGGCGTACACGTCGGTGGCCGGGGTGGCGGCCCGGCCCATGGCCTGCTCGGGAGCCATGTAGGCGGGGGAGCCGATGCGCAGCCCGGTGCCGGTCAGCGCGCTGGCGTCGGCCGCGCGGGCGATGCCGAAGTCGATCACCCGGGGGCCGTCGGAGGCGATCAGCACGTTGCCGGGCTTGAGGTCGCGGTGGACCACCCCGGTGGCGTGGATCGCCTGCAGGGCCTCGGCGATGCCGGCCATGAGCAGCAGGACGGTCCGTTCCGGGAGCGGACCGAACCGCTGGACGACCTGCTGGAGCGAGGGCCCCGGCACGTAGGTGGTGGCCAGCCACGGGGTGGCGGCGTCCACGCCGGCGTCGACCACCTGCGCGGTGAACAGGCCGTGGATGCGCCGGGCGCTGGCGACCTCCTGGGCGAAGCGGGCCCGGAACTCCGGGTCCTCGGCCAGCTCGGGCCGCACCACCTTGAGCGCCACCGGTCGGCCGCCGGGGGTGTAGGAGAGGTAGACCCGCCCCATGCCGCCGGCGCCGAGCCGGGCGTACAGCAGGTGGCCGCCGACCTCGCGCGGGTCGTCCGCGGTCAGCTCCTGGAAGACCGGCTGGAGGGCGAAGGGGGATCGGTCGGCGGACATGCGGTGGCCTCTCTCGGCGGACAGGGAGGGTGCGGGAGCCGGAACGGCGTCCCCGGGCGGCCACGGCGCCGGTCGGCGCAGACGGCATCGCGAAGTTTAGAGGTAGGGTCAGGGTAGCTGTGACCGGCCCGGTCGGGCGCCGACGGGCGGCCGGCCGCGGTGCAGTTCGGTGTCGAGGGCGCTCCGCAGCAGCCGGCGCGCGTGGTCGAGGGGCAGCGAGCCGCTCAGCCACCGGACGCTGAGGCCTTCGACGAGGGTGGTGAGCCGCTCGGCGGCGGCCGCGTGCGCGGGTGCGGTGCCGGTCGGGTCGGCCCGGGCGAGCAGCTCGGCGATGTCGTGCACCCAGGTGTGGGTGGTCCTCGCCAGCTCCTCGCGCAGGCTCGGCTCGAAGACCGCGCTGGCCCGCAGCTCGCCCCAGGCGGTGCTGTTCTCCCGCACCTCGGTGCTGTCCTGGAGCTCCCGGAGCAGGACCCGTTCCAGGTCGGCCCGCGGGTCCTCGGTCCTGGGCTCGGGATCCTCGTCGGCGGTGTAGTGGTCGGCGCGGTCGCTGATGAACTCCAGGGTCCGGCGCAGGATGCCCGCCCGGTCGGTGAAGTGGTAGTAGATCAGCGAGGTGGAGACCCCGGCCTCGGCCGCCAGTTCGCCCACGCGCAGTCCGCGTACGCCACGGCGGGCGATCACCCTGGTCGCGGCCTTGAGTATTTCCGTCCGACGGTCCGACATGGTCGTCCACTCTACCGGGCTTCCTGACTGGTCAGGCAGGTTCCTGATGATCCTTTCAGTGAGTTGCGTCAGCTTTGAGCCGAAAGCTTGACTGAATTTTCAGTACGGTAGAGGATGCGGGGCAACCCCCCCACCCCTCCCACTCGAACAGGGAGCGACATGCACACCCCCACGCCCTCACGACGCGGCCTGCTCCGGCTCGGCGCCGCCGCCGTCCCCCTGATCGCGCTCGGCACGGTCCTTCCGGCGACGGCCCGGGCCGCGACCGCCACGGCGGCCGACCAGAGCGCCGCCCCGGCCGCCGCGGGCGCCACCGCGAGGCTGCGGATGCCCGCCGAGAGCGACCGGCACGACCGCACCTTCATGGCCTGGCCGGCCCTGTCGTCGATCTGGCGGACCCAGCTCTCGGCGGTGCGCGACGACATCGCCCGGGTCGCCCACGAGATCTCCCGCTACGAACCGGTCGTCGTGGTCGCCCGCCCCGGCCAGGCCGCCGACGCGCGGTACTACTGCGGCCCCGGCGCCTACTACGGCATCACCGTGGTCGAGATCTCCAACGACGACCTGTGGATCCGTGACTTCGGCCCGACCTTCGTGGTCGCGCCGGGCGCCATCGCCGGCGTCGACACCAACTTCAACGGCTGGGGCAAGAGCGGCACCCCGTACTACCAGCGCTACACCGAGGACGCCGCCGTCGCGGCCACCCTCCTCGCGCAGTACGGCGTCGACCGCGTCCGGGCCCCCTTCGTCGGCGAGGGAGGCGCCCTGGAGACGGACGGCCAGGGCACGCTGCTGGCCACCGTCAGCTCGCTGGTCAACCCCAACCGCAACCCGGGGATGTCCCAGGACCAGGTCGAACAGGCCCTGAAGTCGACGCTCGGGATGGACAAGGTGATCTGGCTGGCCGGGCTCGCGGGCCAGGACATCACCGACGACCACATCGACTGCCTGGCACGCTTCACCTCGCCCGGCCGCGTCATCCTCGACCAGCCCGGCCCCGGCACCGACCGGATGTGGGTCGACGTCTACGAGCAGGCCAAGCAGGTCCTGCGCACGGCCACCGACGCCCAGGGCCGCCCGCTGACCGTCGTGGAGCTCCCCGGCCCCGACCGCACGCTGATCCGCGGCCGCGGCAAGGACTTCCTGTCCAGCTACACCAACTTCTACGTCGCCAACGGGGCGGTGTTCGTCCCCCAGTTCGGCGACTACGCGGCCGACGCGCAGGCCTACGCGATCCTGCGGGCCGAGTTCCCCGGCCGGGACGTCGTCCAGCTGAACATCGACAACATCGCCTCCGGTGGTGGCGGCATCCACTGCGCCACCCAGTCCCAGCCGGCCGTCCCGCCGGCGCTCTGAGACTCCCCGGCGGCCCGTCCGGATCCCCCCACGGAGACGGGCCGCCGGGGCCTTCCGCTCCACCACCCTCCCTCCCGACCGCCCGGCGCCCCGAACGCGCCGGGCCGGCCGGGTCCGAACAGAAGAGGTATCCCGTGACGTACCGAATGCCCGCGGAGTGGACCGAGCACGAGGGCTGCCTGATGGCCTGGCCCGTCCGTCCCGACCTGTGGGGCGACACCCTCGACGAGGTGAAGCGCGAGTACGCGGCGGTCGCCCGTGCCATCGCGGAGTTCGAGCCGGTCACCATGGTGGCGCCGCCCGGCCACGGCGACGAGGCGCGCGCCCTGTGCGGCGCGGGCAGCGGCGAGAACGGCGGCGAGGGCGGCAGCGAGCGCGTCACCGTCGTCGAGCTGCCGACCGACGACTCCTGGTTCCGCGACTCCGCGCCGATCTTCGTCCTCGACGGGAACGGCGGCCGGGCCGGAGTGGACTTCCGCTTCAACGCCTGGGGCCGCAAGCACAGCCCCTGGGACGCCGACGACCGGATCAGCGGCCTGCTGCTGGAGCACCTCGGCACCCCGGCGATCCGCTCCGAGATGATCCTCGAAGGCGGCGCGATCACCGTCGACGGCGAGGGCACGCTGATCACCACCGAGCAGTGCCTGCTGCACCCCAACCGCAACCCGGACCTGACCCGGGAGGAGATCGAGGCCGAGCTGAAGGCCCGCCTCGGTGTCACCAAGGTGATCTGGCTGCCGTACGGCGGCGCGCTGGACACCGAGACCGACGGGCACGTGGACGGCGTCTGCGCCTTCGTCGCCCCCGGCAAGGTCGTGGTGCAGCTCCCCGCCGACCCGGAGCACCCGGACTACGTGCGGATGCGGGCCAACCGCACCGTGCTGGAGCACTCCACGGACGCCCAGGGCCGGCCCTTCGAGATCGTCGACCTGCCGCAGGCCGCCTTCGTCGAGGTCGACGGCCGCGAGGTCGAGGTAGGGTACCTGAACTTCTACCTGGCCAACGGCGGTGTCGTCGTGCCGGTCGCCGACCACCCCGAGGACGAGGGCGCGCTGGCCGTGCTCGCCGCCGCCTACCCGGACCGGACGGTCGTCGGCGTGCGGGCCAGGGTGATCGCCTACGGCGGCGGCGGCGTCCACTGCATCACCCAGCAGATCCCGGCCGTCCGCGCCTGACCCCTCGCCAGCGAACGGAGAGAACCCTCATGACTCCCACCGCGCCCGCGAGACGCGCCACCGCCCGCGGCCGGCTCGTCCTCGCCACCGCCCTGCTCGCGGCGGCGGCCCTGGTCGCCGCCTGCTCCGGCCCGCCGCACTCCGGCTCCGACCAGTCGGCGGTGCAGCTCTCGGCCGACACCCCGCCGGCCAAGGGCGAGCTCGACTCCTTCACCTGGGCCACCTACGCCGAGCCGCCCACCCTCGACTACCTCCAGGCGTTCGACTACCCGCAGAACACCGTCCTCGCGAACGTCTGCGAGAGCCTGATGCGCTGGACCCCGCAGCTCACCCTGGCTCCCGGCCTGGCCGAGAAGGCCTCGAACCCCGACCCCACCACCTGGGTCTACGACCTGCGCTCCGGCGTGCACTTCCACGACGGCACGGTGATGACCGCCGACGACGTCGTGTACAGCCTCGGCCGGCAGATGAACCCGGACAACGCGGCGGCTTGGAACCAGGTGTTCCAGAACGTCGACACCGTCACCGCGACCGGCCCGCTGCAGGTCACCGTCAAGCTCAAGCAGCCCGACTCCCAGTTCCCGCAGTACATGGCCACCGCCGCCGGCGTCGTCGCCGCCAAGGCCGGCGTGGAGGCCGCGGGCAAGGACTACGGCACCAGCGGCAGCCTCGACTGCACCGGCCCCTTCAAGATGGGCACCTGGGCCAAGGGCCAGTCGATCGAGCTGCAGCGCTTCGACGGCTACTGGGGCACCAAGGCCAAGTCCAAGAAGGTCGTGTTCAGCTTCCTCACCGACTCGTCCGCCCGCACCAACGCGATGCTCACCGGCGACGTCGACGGCGGTTACCTCATCCCCACCGAGAGCTACGACCGGCTGAAGAAGAACGGCCCCGGCACGCTCTACTTCGGCGAGGGCCTGAGCACCGTCAACGTCAACGTCACCAACATGCAGGGCCCGCTCGGCGACCTGCGCGTCCGCCAGGCACTGTCGCTGGCCCTGGACCGCTCCGGCTTCATCAAGACCGGCCTCGCCGGCGCCGGCACCGTCACCGGCTCCCTCACCACCAAGGCCGCCTGGGGCACGGCCCCCGACGACGTCCGCAAGAGCGCCTTCGACGGCCTCACCCCCACGGCGCAGGACATCGACAAGGCCAAGGCCCTCGTCAAGGAGGCCGGTGCGAGCGGCAAGCCGCTCGTCATGGCCACCAGCACCATCGGGCAGGACGTCTCCCTGCTCGCCACCGCCGTCCAGGCCGCCGGGACGAAGATCGGGCTCGACATCCAGCTGAAGACGATCGCCCCGAACGCCTTCACCGCGCTGTTCACCGACGCCAAGGCGCGCGAGGGCATCGACATGTTCCCGGAGACGTACTACGACTCCATCACCGACCCGCTCGACCTGCTCGTCAACTTCAAGACCGGCGCCTACCAGAACTTCGCCGGCTACAGCGACAAGACCTACGACGACCTCGTCGACCAGGCCACCGCCGAGTACGACCCGGCCAAGCGCGGGGCGATCGAGGCCAAGCTCCAGCAGACCGCCTCCCAGCAGCTGCTGTGGATCCCGGTCGCCGAGTGGCCCACCGCCGTCTTCCTCAACAAGCGCATCACCGGCGCCCCCACCACGATCTCGTACATGTACTACCCGTGGGCCGCCGACGTGGGGGCCGCACGGTGAACTTCCTGAGATTCGCCGCCCGGCGACTGGTGGAGATGGCCGCCACCCTGCTCGGCGCGTCCTTCGTGGTCTTCGGCGCGATGTACCTGGCGCCGGGCAACCCGGCGAGTTTCCTCCTGTCGGGCAGGTCGGCCTCGCCGGCCGCCCTGCAGGCGATCAACGACCAGTACCACCTCGACGACCCCTTCCTGGTCCGATACCTCCGCTGGCTGGGCCAGGTCCTGCAGGGCGACTTCGGGCGCTCCATCACCTACCGCACCGACGTGTCCAAGCTGCTCGCCGACCGGCTGCCCGCCACCCTGACGCTGGTCGCCATGGCACTGGTGGTGGTCGTCGTCATCGGCCTGGTGCTCGGCTGGATCGGCGCGGTGCGCGGCGGCGCGACGGACACGGCGATCCTGCTCTCCACCACGCTCGCCGTCGGCACCCCCTCCTTCGTCGCGGCGGTCCTGCTGCAGGGCCTGTTCGCGGTCAAGCTGGGCTGGTTCCCGACCAGCGGCACCGGCGACGGCTTCGGCGACCTGCTGTGGCACCTCACCCTGCCGGCGATCGCCCTCGCGCTGTACCTGATCGGGATGCTCGCCCGGGTCACCCGCTCGGCGATGCTGGAGGCACTGGAGGGCGAGCACGTCGCCGTGGCCCGCAGCCGCGGCGTGCCCGAGCGCGAGGTGATCCGCCGCCACGTGTTCCGCAACTCGCTCGGCACGGTGCTGACCACCGGCGGCCTGATCGTCTCCACGCTGCTGGTCTGCACGATCCTGGTGGAGTCCGCCTTCAGCATCGGCGGCATCGGCCAGCTCCTCGAACTGTCCACCACCACCAAGGACTTCCCGACCGTCCAGGCCATCTCCCTGCTGATCGTCGCCCTGTTCATGGTGGTGAACCTGGTCGTCGACCTGCTCCACCCCCTGGTCGACCCCCGGGTCACCCTCGGCACGAGGAGGTCCGGCGCATGAGTGTCGCCCTCACCCGTCGGCCCGGCCTCGGCCGCCTCAAGGCCGCCCGCGGTCCGCTCCACCTGGCCTGCCTCGGCATCGTCGTCGTGGTGGTGATCGCCGCCCTGCTCGCCTCCTGGATCGCACCGCAGGACCCGAACGCCGTCGACCTCGGCAACGCCCTGGCCGGCCCCTCGCCCGACCACCTGCTCGGCGTCGACTCCGCCGGGCGCGACACCCTCTCCCGGCTCCTGCTCGGAGCCCGCACCTCCCTGCTCGGCCCGCTCGGCGTGGTCGCCTTCTCCACCGTCGCGGGCGTCGTCATCGGCCTCGCGGCCGGCTGGCGGGGCGGCTGGCTCGACTCCGTCCTCTCCCGCAGCACCGAACTGGTCTTCGCCTTCCCCGGCATGCTGCTCGCCATCCTGATCGTCTCGGTCTACGGCGAGGGCCTGCTCGCCCCCGTCGTCGCCCTCGCGATCGCCTACCTGCCGTACGTCTCCCGGCTCACCCGCTCGCTCGTCCTCGCCGAACGATCCCGGCCGTACGTCTCCGCGTACCAGGTCCAGGGCCACTCCACCCTGCAGATCTGCCTGCGGCACGTCCTGCCCAACATCGCCCCGATCGTCCTGGCCCAGTCCACCATCAACTTCGGATACGCCCTCATGGACCTCGCCGGCCTCTCCTTCCTCGGCCTCGGCGTCCCCGCGCTCACCCCCGACTGGGGGCGGATGGTCTTCGACGGCCAGACCGCGATCCAGCACGGCTACCCGCTCTCCGCGATCCTGCCGTGCGTCCTCATCGTGCTCACCGTCGTCGCGTTCAACGTCGTCGGCGAGCGCTGGGCCGACCGCGTCGCCCGGAGGACCCCATGAATCGGAGCAGCACGTGAACGCCCTCGACATCCGGGGCCTGCGGCTCCGCCTGCCCGGCACCGCCCGGCCCGTCCTCGACGGGGTCGACCTCGCCGTGGGCCCCGGGGAGACCGTCGCCCTGGTCGGCGAGTCCGGCTCCGGCAAGAGCCTCACCTCCCGCAGCGCCCTCGGCCTGCTGCCGCCCGGCGCCACCGCCGAGGGCAGCGTCCTGGTCGACGGCGAGGACGTCCTGACCATGGGCCCCGACCGGCTGCGCGCGCTGCGCACCGGCCGGGCCGCCATGATCTTCCAGGACCCCAGAGCGGCCATCAACCCGCTGCGCCGCGTCGGCGACTTCCTCACCGAGGGCGTCCGCCTCGGCGGCCGGACGGGTGCGGCCGACGCCGAGCGGCGCGCGGTCGAACTCCTGGACGCCGTCGGCCTCGGCCCGGAACTGCTGCACCGCTACCCGGGGCAGCTGTCCGGCGGCATGCTCCAACGCGTCATGATCGCCGCCGCGCTGATGGGCGACCCGGTCCTGCTGCTCGCCGACGAGCCCACCACCGCGCTCGACGTCACCAGCCAGGCCGAGGTCATCGCACTCCTCGGCCGGCTGCGCGAACGCTTCGGCACCGGCCTGCTGTTCGTCACCCACGACCTCGGCCTCGCCGCGGCCATCAGCGACCGCGTCTACGTCATGTACGCCGGGCGGATCGCCGAGAGCGGCCCCGCCGGGGCGCTCTTCGAACGGCCCCGCCACCCCTACACCGCCGCGCTGCTGGCCTCCACCCCCAGGCTGGACTCCCGGAGCGGCCGGCTCGCCGCCATCGACGGCCAACCGCCGGACCTGCGGCAGGAGTTGACCGGCTGCGCGTTCGCCGCCCGGTGCCGTCACGCGACCGACCTGTGCCGGGAGCGGGCCCCCGAACCGCAGGGGGAGCACCCCGTCGCCTGTCACCACCCGCTCGAAGGGAGCCCCCTCGATGTCTGAGGCCGTACTGGAGGTCACCGGACTGTGCCGGACCTTCGGCACCGTACGGGCGGTGGACGACGTCTCCTTCACCCTCCCCGCCGGCGGATCGCTCGGCATCGTGGGCGAGTCCGGCTCCGGCAAGACGACCACCGCCCGGATCATCGTCGGCCTCGAACAGGCCGACGCGGGGCGGGTCACCGTCCAGGGCCGGGTCCGCGGCGGCCGGGTGCGGGGGAGGGCCGAGCGGCTGGCCCGCGCCCGCGAGGTCCAGATGGTCTTCCAGGACCCGTACCTCTCCCTGGACCCGCGTACCAGCGTCGAGGCCGTGCTGCGGGAGACCCTGCGGCTGCACTTCCCCGGCATCGACCACGAGGCCCGGATCCGGGAGCTCCTCGACCAGGTCGGCCTCGGCACCAGGGCGGCCGAGGCGCTGCCCCGGCAGCTCTCCGGCGGTCAGCGCCAACGCGTCGCCATCGCACGGGCGTTGGCCGTCCAGCCGGCCGTCCTGGTGCTGGACGAGGCGGTCGCCGCGCTGGACGTCTCGGTCCAGGCGCAGGTCCTCAACCTGCTCGCCGACATCCGCGAACGGACCGGCGTCGGCTACCTGTTCATCACCCACGACCTGGGTGTCGTCCGCTGCGTCACCGACGACGTCATCGTGATGCGCCACGGCGCGGTCGTCGAATCCGGGCCGACCGCCCAGGTCCTCGACTCCCCGCAACACGCCTACACCCGGCTGCTGTTGGAGTCCGTCCCCCGGCCCGGCTGGGATCCCGACCGGATCGCCGCCGCGCGCCGCGCACTGTAAGACGGCCCCGGACCGGCAGGCGGTGGGACCTGCCGGTCCGGGGCGACCGAGCAAAACCGGCGGGCGGCGCCGGGCAGCAGCGAACCTGCCGGCCCGGCGTCACCGCCGCAGGAAGGACGACCGTGCAGGTCACCATCGACGACACCCCCGCGACCGCCCCGAACGTGCACCGGGCCCCCCGCCGCCGGCGGCGGCTGGCCGCCGTCCTGGCGCTGGTCATCGCACTCTGCGCAGCGGGGATCGGGCTGTACCTCAACGAGCGCAACACCCGCGAGCAGACCAGGGAACTGGCGATCCCGTCGGCACCCGACTGGATCGAACTGGACGTCACCGCGCAGGACGTCGACGCGACCGCCCAGCAGCTGACGCTCTACGTCACCCCCGTCCCGCACGGCAGGTTCGCCGCCGGACCGGACTCCCAGGCGTTCGCCCGCCCCGTCGAGATCACCCTCGCCGGCGCCCCCAAGGTCACCATCCGGGCGGCCGAGGGGGAGACCGCCGCGTCCCAGCCCGTCCAGGTGGGGATGTACGACGGCACCAAGACGGACTACCCCTTCGACCGCTACCGGATGGAAGCCGCCTTCGGCGCCACCAGCGCGGGCGCGGCCGTACCCGTCGGCCTGGTCTTCACCGACACCGACCCGTTCTTCGTCGTGCGCCCGCAGGCCACGACCGGGACCACCGGCACCGTCGCCCTGGACGCGAAGATCACCCGCTCCCGCAGCACCTTCATCCTCTCCTGGTTCATGATCGCGGCGATGTGGGCGCTGGCCCTGGCCGTCCTCGGCGCCGCCGAGGTGCTCTACCGCAAGCGCGAGGGGCTGGTCTGGCCCTCCCTGGGCTGGATGGCGGCGAGCCTGTTCGCGCTGATCGGGATGCGCAACGCCGCCCCCGGATCGCCGCCGATCGGATCGCTCATGGACTACGTCGCGTTCTTCTGGGCCGAGGGGATCATCGCCGCCAGCCTGGCCTGCACCGCCTGGTGCGGGATCCGCACCGAGCACCGGCTGCTCCGCGAACGGGAAGCCGGCGGCGAAGGGGCGTGAGCGGTTTCCCCCGAACGGCGGATGCGCGCCGCGCCGGATCCTGACCTTCCTGTCAGTAGCCTGCGGAGCCGGACCCGACACCTACCGGAACGAGGCCCCATGGCTCACCCCCGGCCGTCCCGCCGTTCGCTCCTGCAGTCCGGGGCCGCGCTCGCCGCGCTGGCGCTGACGGGCGGCTGCTCCTCCGACGGCGGCGACGAGGAGCAGCCCGGTCCCAGCGGCACGGCCGCGGCCACGTCGGGCAGCCCGGCCACGGCCGGACGGGCGATGCCCGCGGAGTCGGGCCCGCACACCCGCACCTTCATGGCCTGGCCGGCGCTGGAGGAGGTGTGGGGCGACCAACTGCCCGGCGTCCGGCAGGACATCGCGGGGCTGGCCCAGGCCGTCGCCGGCTTCGAACCGGTGGTGCTGCTGGCCCGGCCGGACCAGGCCGAGCAGGCCCGGCAGGCCTGCGGCTCCTCGGTCGAGGTGCTGGAGCTGATGGTCGACGACCTGTGGGCCCGGGACACCGGCCCGACCTTCGTCACCGGCCCGCAGGGGCTCGCCGGGGTCGACCTCAACTTCAACGGCTGGGGCAACAAGCAGACCCACGCCAACGACAGCCAGGTCGCCCGCAACCTCCTCGCCCACTACGGCATCACCCGCGTCCAGGCGCCGATCACCGGCGAGGGCGGCGGCATCGAGGTGGACGGCGAGGGCACCCTGATGGCCACCGAGAGCTCCTGGGTCAACGACAACCGCAACCCCGGCACGTCCCGCGACCGGATCGAGGCGGCCTTCAAGGAACTGTTCGGCGTCGAGAAGGTGATCTGGTTCAAGGGCGTGGCCGGACAGGACATCACCGACTGCCACGTGGACGCCCTCGCCCGCTTCGCCGAGCCGGGCACCGTCGTGCTGCACCGCCCGGCCGCCGACACCCCGCCGGACGTCTGGACCACCGCCTCCCAGCAGGCCATCCAGGTCCTCGCCTCCGCGACCGACGCAAAGGGCCGCACGCTGAAGGTCGTCGACCTGCCCGAGCCGGACGTCGACCTGATCCAGGGCGCCGGCAAGGACTTCCTCGCCACCTACATCAACTACTACGTCTGCAACGGCGGCGTCATCGTCCCGCGCTTCGGCGACCAGGCCGCCGACGACCGCGCGGCCGGCATCATCGGCGACCTCCACCCGGGCCGCAAGGTCACCCAGGTCTCCATCAACCACATCGCCTCGGGCGGCGGCGGCATCCACTGCGCCACCCAGCAGCAGCCCGCCGCGTCCGGGGCCAGCCCGGCGTGACCGCCTCCAGGCTGCGCGACAACCGCCTCGTCGTCGCCCTGCTGATCGTGGCGGTGCTGTGCTCGGCCGGCATCGCGCTGTACCTGAACGAGCGCAACACCCGGCAGCAGGCCCGCGAACTCGCCCTCCCGGAGTCCGGTGACTGGATCGAACTGGACGTCACCGCCCAGGACATCGACCCCGCGGCCGGCGAACTCACCCTCTTCGTCGTGCCGGTCCCGCACGGCGGCCTCGCCGCGGAGCCGGGCTCCGCCGCCTTCAGCCGACAGGTCGTGATCACCGTCCAGTCGGCGACCCTCACCGAGCTGCGGGCGGCGCCGGGGGAGGCCGCGACGCCCCAGCCCGTGCCGGCCGACTTCCACGCCGGCACCGTGACCGACTACCCCTTCGACCGCCACCGGTTCGCGGTCTCGTTCGCGGCGGCGGACACCGCGGGCAGCGTCCCCCTCGGCGTCGTCTTCGTGGACGCGGACCCGTTCTTCCTCGTGCACCCGACCAGCACCCCGAGCGCCTCCGGGGCGACCGTGCTGACCGGTACGGTCACCAGGGCGCGCAGCACCTACATCCTGGCCTGGTTCATGATCGCGGCGATGTGGGCGCTGGCCCTGGCGGTGCTGGCCGGGGCCGAGGTGCTCTACCGGGGGCGGCAGGGGGTGGTGTGGCCCTCGCTCGGGTGGATGGCCGCGACCCTCTTCGCGCTCGTCGGCATGCGCAACGCCGCGCCCGGCTCGCCGCCGATCGGGTCGCTCATCGACTACGTGGCCTTCTTCTGGGCCGAGGGCATCATCGCGGCGTGCCTGACGTTCACCGTCGTCGCCTCCACCCGCGTCGAGCGCCGCAAGCGGGCCGAGGCGGAGGCCGCAGCCGGTGCCGACCCGTGACGAGGGGGCCGGCGGCCGGTCAGGCCGCGGCGGACAACGAGTCCAGCAGGGTCCGCAGCACCCGCTCGGCGTCCACCGTCCCGTCGAGCGAGCCGATGGCGGCGAGCCCGTCCACGGCGGCGGCGAAGGCCTCGCCGAGCGGAACCGGGTCGGCGCCGTCGCCGCGCTCGTCCACCAGGCAGCGGAACAGGGTGACGAAGGAGGACCGCCACCGCGCGTACTCGGCCTCCAGGCTCGCGCGGACCCGCTCGTCGTTCAGGGCGAGCCAGTGCAGGGCCGCGTGCAGACGGGCCAGGTCGGGGCTCTCGGGCCGGGTGAGCAGCGTCAGGACCCGTTCGGCGCGTTCGGCGTAGCCGCCCGGGCCGGCGACCGCCTCCTCCAGCGGCGTGATCCACTCGGGCCGGATGTCCGCCACCACCGCGACGATCAGGTCGGTGCGGTCCGCGAAGTGGTAGTGGCACATCCCGTGCGAGACCCCGCACAGCGCGGCCACGTTGCGGGTGGTGAACCGCCCGGCGCCGTCGCCCGCGAGCAGGGTGCGCGCCGCGGCGATCAGCCTGGCCCGGGTCTGCTCGCCCTTGGCGGACGCGCGCACCCGACCGGTGCCACCCGGTCCGGAGGCCGTCCGCGGAGCTGCGCCTGTCGCCTGTGTCGCCATGGCCGCCACTGTAACGACTGCGGGAGTGCGGCAGGGGCGCATCGGCACCGATACCTGCGCAAAGTATTGACCGAGCGCTTGGCCAGTTTTACCTTTTCGGTCAACTGCTGCACCAGCAGTGCACTTTGACAGGGAGGCAGTGATGGAGGACAGCTCCAGACCCCACGCGGAGCTCGACGGGCAGCTCGGCCGACGGCGGTTCCTGACGGCCGCCGGGATCGTCGTCGCCGGCACCGCACTGACCGCCGCGACCGGCGGGCAGGCACTGGCGGCCCAGCGCCGCACCACCGCCGGCCCGGGCGTCGCCGCCGGCTACCGGGTGCCGCTGGACACCGTCCGGCACACCCGGACCTGGATGGCCTGGCCGGACAGCACCACCATCTGGCGCAACAAGCTCAGCGGCGTCCAGTCGAACATCGCCCTCATCGCGAAGACCATCGCCAAGTACGAGCCGGTGACGATGTGCGCCAACCCGGCGAGCGTCTCCAAGGCGCGGTCGATGTGCGGCTCGACCGTCACCGTCATCGGGGACATCCCGGTCGACGACTGCTGGATGCGCGACACCGGCCCGGTCTTCCGCACCGACGGCGCGGGCGGCCTGGACACCATCGGCCTGAACTTCAACGGCTGGGGCAACCACCAGAACCCGCACGGCAACGACGCCCTGGTCGCCGGGCGGCTCGCGGCCTACCTCGGCCTGCCGTTCACCGCCGCCGGGCTGGTCGCCGAGGGCGGCGCCGTCGAGACCGACGGCGCCGGGACGCTGATGGCCACCCGGAGCAGCATCATCAACGCCAACCGCAACCCCGGCATGTCGCAGGCCGCGATCGAGGGCGCCCTGTGCGCCGCCTTCGGCGCCACCAAGGTGATCTGGTTCACCGGCATCGCCGGCCAGGACATCACCGACGACCACGTGGACGCCACGTCCCGCTTCACCGGCGCGGGCACGGCCGCGGTCCAGATGCCGCTGGCGGGCGACACCGACGTCTGGTCGAACGACGAACGCCAGCAGTACCAGACCCTGACCTCCTCCACCAGCGCCCAGGGAACCCCGTTCACGGTCGGTCAGATCCAGGGGCCCGACTACAACCGCATCCGCTCCACCGACCCCAACTTCGTCGGCTCCTACGCCAACTACTACCTGTGCAACAACGCGGTGATCTCCGCACAGTTCGGCGACACCAGGGCCGACAGCGCCGCCAAGGCCACCCTCGCCCGGCTGTTCCCCGGCCGCACCGTCGAGCAGCTCAACATCGACTACCTCGGCGCGGGCGGCGGCGGCATCCACTGCGTCACCCAGCAGCAGCCCGTCGCGTGAGCCCGACGGGGCCCGGTCCGGTCCGCCGACCGGACCCGGCCCCGTCGGAGGCCGGCCCGGAGCCTGTCGCAAGGCCCCGGGCCGGCCCGTCCGGATGCTCCCGTCGACGTCAGCCGAGGGCGGGGATGTCGTGCGTGGCGCAGTGGATGCCGCCGCCGCCGGCCGCGATCGCGTCGATCTTCACCGGGACGATCTCCCGGGTCGGGAAGTACTGCTTCAGGATCTGCTGCGCCCGGTCGTCGGCCCGGGCGTCGCCGAACTTCGGCAGGTAGACGCCCTTGGTGCCGATGTAGAAGTTCATGTACGAGGAGACGAAGGCGTCACCGCGGCCGGTGATCTTGTCCGGGTCCGGCTGCTGGAGGTCGACCACCTGCAGCTTCTTGCCGGTCGCGTCGGTGGCGTCCTTGAAGACGGTGCGGGCCTGGTCGGCGGAGCGGGACCAGACGTCCGCCGGGGTGCCGGGGAAGGCCTGGTCGAGCAGCACCACACCGGGCGCGACGAAGCGGGTCAGGCAGTCGACGTGGGCGTCGGTGATGTCCTTGCCCTTGACGCCCGCCAGCCAGATCACCTTGGTCACGCCGAGGACCCGCTTCAGCTCCGCCTCGATCTGGTCCCGGCTCATGCCCGGGTTGCGGTTGTCGTTGACGACGGAGCTCTCGGTCACCATCAGGGTGCCCTGGCCGTCGGTCTCGAAGGAGCCGCCCTCGGCGACCAGCCGGGTCTCGATCCGCTCCACGCCGTACTTGGCCAGCACGGTGCGGGCGACCTTGGAGTCGTTGCCGCGCTGCTGCTTTCCGCCCCAGCCGTTGAAGTTGAAGTCGACGCCCTTGACCTTGCCGCCCTCCTCGACGAACACCGGCAGGGTGTCCCGGGCCCACAGGTCGTCGACGGCGATCGGCACCACCTCGACCGCCGAGCCGCAGGCCTTCTGCGCGGCGTCCTTCTGCTCGGGCCGGGCCATCAGCACGACCGGCTCGCGGGCGGCGATGGCCTGGGCCAGGCCGGCCACGTCCCGGCGGACGTCGGCGAGCTGGTCGCCCCAGACGTTCTCGGAGGCGGGCCAGGACATCACGGTGCGCAGGTGCTTGTCCCACTCGGCGCCGAAGCGGCGCACGCCGGGGGTGCCGCCGGGCCGGGTGGGCGGCACGGCGCCGGTCGGGTCCTCGATGTCGTTGGGGTCACAGGCGGTGAGGCCCAGTGCGAGGGCGCCGACACCGGCGCCGACGCCGGCGAGGTTGCGGATCAGGGTACGGCGGGACACGGCGTTGGTCATGCGGGAACTCCAGCTGGGGGTCGGGGTGGTGGACTCGTGCGGGCGGTGGCTACGGCAGCGGCTCGTGCATGGTCGAGCAGTGGATGCCGCCGCCCCCGGCCATCAGGCGGTCGACGTCGATCTGGACCACCTCGCGGCCGGGGAAGGCCGAGGCGAGGGCGTCCCGGGCGGCGGCGTCCTTGTACGCGTCGCCGAACTGGGCCGTGATCACACCGCCGTTGACGACGTGGAAGTTGAGGTAGGAGTCGACGAACTTGGAGCTGCGGGAGCGGACGGTGTCCGGGCCGTGCACGGGGACGACCTGCAGGCGGCGCCCCCGGGCGTCGGTGGCGCCGGAGAGGATCGCGAACTGCTCGCGGGCGTCCCGGGCCCAGGCGTCGTTGCGGTCCGCCGGCGGCAGCTGCACCATCACCACGCCGGGGCGGATGAACCGGGAGGTCACGTCCACGTGGTCGTCGGTGATGTCCTGGCCCTTGATGCCCGGCAGCCAGATCATGGTGTCCGCGCCGTAGGCCTCCAGGACGGCCTCCTCGATCTCGTCCCGGCTCATGCCGCGGTTGCGGTTCTTGTTGACCAGGCTGCTCTCGGTGGCCATCACGGTGCCGTCGCCGTCGGTCTCGATCGCGCCGCCCTCGCCGACGAAGTCCGCGTAGGTGTGGTGCAGGCCCCGGCGGGTGGCGATCAGCTCGGCGGCCCGGGCGTCGTCGTGGTGCACCTGCTTGTTGCCCCAGCCGTTGAAGTTGAGGACCACGGCGTCCAGGCCGCCGTGCCCGTCCCGGCGGAACACCGGCGCGATGTCGCGCATCCACAGGTCGTCGGTGGGGACGGCGGTGATCACCTCCACGCCGGAGCCGCACCAGGACTGGGCCTTGCCCGCCGTCCAGTCGTCGGGGGCGCACATGACCACCGGCTCGAACTCGGCGATCGTACGGGCGATCAGGGCGATGTCCTCCTGGACGCCGCCCAGGCGCAGTCCCCACACCCCCCGGCGGGAGGGCCAGGACATCCAGGTCCGCGCGTGCGGGACGTCGTCGGCCGGCACCCAGGGGTAGGGCTGCTCGCCGGAACGGTCATCGCGGTAGTGGGTCATGAGGGTCTCCAGATCGTGCGACGGTGCCGGGAAGGGTGCGGGCCGCGTGGTCCACTCTTCGCGCCGCGACGCACCGGCGCACCACGGACGGGGGCGGACCGGCGGCAGCACCCTGCCTGCGGACTCAGGCTTACATTGACTGAAAAATCAGTCAAACCCACGGGCATGCCATGACGGATCCTTGACGCGGACGATGCGGAGCGTCACGGTCGGCGCCGGTTCCGTGCGGAATCCGCACGGAACCCCCACGGACCGGCGGGGCGGATCAGGAGCCGAGCCGGTCCACTTCGGCCTCGATCGCGTCGGCCAGCAGCGTCCGGGCGTGCGCCAGCGGGAGGCTGCCGCTGAGCCAGCGCGTGCTCAACCCCTCCAGCAGCGCCGTCAGCCGCTCCGCCGCGCCGGCCAGGGCGACCGCCGAGGCCATCGGCCGGACGACCCCGAGCAGTTCGGCGATCTCCTGCACCCAGACCCGGGTGGCCCGGGCGAGGTCTTCGCGCAGGGTCTCGTCGAACACCGCGCTCGCCCGCAGCTCACCCCAGGCGGTGCTGTTCTCCCGCACCTCGACGGTGTCCTGGAGCTCCAATAGCAGTGTCTGGTCCAGCTCCTCGCGCGCCGTCAGCGGCGGGGCGTCCGGGGCGCGGTCGGTCGTGTAGCGCTCCGCCCGGTCGTTGATGAACTCCAGCGTCTGGCGGAGGATCCCGGTGCGGTCCTTGAAGTGGTAGTAGATGAGCGCGGTCGAGACGCCCGCCTCCGCGGCGAGCTCCTCCACCCTCAGTCCGCGCACCCCGCGGCGGGCGATCACCCGTGCCGCGGCTTCCAGGATCGACGTTTTACGACTGGCCACGATCGACCACCTTACCGGGGCGCGCCGACGTGATCGGCTCCGCGGTCTGAGGTACCGGTCAGTAGGTGGTCGGGTCGGGTCGGCTGGCGGGGTGGTCGGGTGGCAGGGCGGCGGGGTCAGCCGGTGGTGGCGCGGGCGCGGGTACGGGCGCCGGTCGGGTGGGGCCAGCTGTGGTGGTGCCGGTCGATGACGTAGTGGTGGCCGTGCTGCCAGGCGCCGCCGGCGGCCGCGTGCGCGTCGGCGAGATGGGGGTGTCCGGCGGGCAGGTCGGTGTGCAGGTGCTCCAGGGCCGCGGGGTCGCGGGACGGCCACAGGGCGGTGGCCGCCGTCGCGGCGGTCAGGGCGAGCAGGCCGAGGACGACGGCGGTGACGGGCAGTCCCGCGCCGGCGGCCAGCCACCCGGCGAGCGGGTAGGTGAGCAGCCAGCAGGCGTGCGAGAGGGAGAACTGGGCGGCGAACGCGGCGGGCAGGTCGGCGTCGGCGGCCGAGCGGCGGATGAGGCGTCCGCCGGGGGTGAGGACGGCCGAGCTGCCGGCGCCGACGAGGGCCCAGGCGGCGAGCAGGGCCGCCCACGTCCCGGTGCCGGCCGGGGCGGCGGAGATCGCGGTGACGGCCGCGAGGACGGCCGGCAGGGCGAAGGCCGCAGGCAGCATCACGGCCCGGTCGCCGAGCCGGCCCAGGATCCGGGGCAGCAGGAGCGCGGCGAGCATCGAGCCGACCCCGTAGGCGCCCAGCGCGAGCGAGACGGCCCCGGCCGGGCGGTGGAAGTGGTCGCGGACGACGTTGACCGTGTCGACGAACACGATCGCCCCGGCGGCGGCGACCGCGAGGTCGAGGGCGAGCAGGGCGCGCAACCGGGGGGTGGCCCGGAACAGCCGGGTGCCGAAGGCGGCCTTGGCGTGGACGCCGCCGGTCCGCTCGACCGGGGTGGGCCTGGGCAGGACGGCGGAGACCACCAGGGCGGCGGAGGCGAGGAAGCCGACCGCCGTCCCGGCGAACAGCCAGTCGTACGAGACCGCCGTCAGCAGGAGCGCGGCGAGGGCGGGGCTGAACAGCGACTCCAGGTCGTACGCGAGCCGGGACATCGACAGTGCGTTGGTGTAGTCGCGCTCTGCGGGCAGGACGTCCGGGATGGTGGCCTGGAACGTCGGGGTGAAGGCGGCCGAGGCGGCCTGCAGCAGGAAGACCAGGAGGTAGACCTGCCAGACCCGGTCGACGAACGGCAGGGTCAGCGCGACGCACGCCCGGGTGAGGTCCGTCGCGACCATCAGCCTCCGCCGGGGCAGCCGCCCGGCGAGCGCGCCCGCCAGCGGCGCGACGGCGACGTAGGCGACCATCTTGATCGCCAGCGCGGTGCCGAGGACCGCCGAGGCGTCGTCGCCGGCGATCCGGTAGGCCAGCAGGGAGAGTGCCACCGTGGCCAGGCCGGTGCCGACCAGGGCCACGACCTGGGCGGTGAAGAGGTGGCGGTAGGCGCGGTTGCGCAGCACGGACAGCATGGGTGCTCCTGCCCCGTCCCGGTGGTCGGTGGGGGTGGTCGGTGGGTGTGCTCCGCCCATCATAGGAACATGTGCGTACCTGTGCACCTGTTCCTCGGAAGTCCGCCCGGGCTCTGCGCTCCGTGCCGCGCGGCCCGCCCGCGCCCGGGTCAGTCGTGCGGCGGCAGGTGGCCGATCTGGTGGTCGGCGACGTTCAGCGCCTCGTCCACGAGCCGGCGCAGGTGGCCGTGCCGCAGCGAGTAGACGACGCGCCGCCCCTCCTTGCGGGTGGTGACGAGACCGGCGAGCCGGAGCTTGGCCAGGTGCTGGCTGACGGACGGCCGGGCGGCGCCGGTCGCCTCGGTCAGCGTGGTCACGTCCGCCTCGCCCCGGCCGAGCCGCTCCAGCAGTGCCAGCCTGGTCCGGTCGGCCAGCAGCGTCAGTACGGACGCGGCGACGTCCAGGCGCTGCTCGGCCCGTTGCTGCGAGCGGTGCGCATCTGCCAGGTGGGTGCCGGTGCTCATCCGCTCATCCTAGGGCGTTTCGTGCGCACATGCGTACCTTTGGCAGGTGGTTCGTCGACGGAATCCGCGGCCGGGGGAGGACGGCGGCGGACCGGGGCGCCGGGCGACACGGCCGGACCGGCGTGAGAGGGTCGTCGCATGGAACAGCGCGTACTCGGCCGCACCGGTCGGCCCGTCTCGATCGTCGGTCTCGGCACCTGGCAGCTCGGCGCGGACTGGGGCGACGTCCGGGAGGAGGACGCCCTCGCCGTGCTGGAGGCCTCCGTGGAGGCCGGCGTCACGCTCTTCGACACCGCCGACGTCTACGGCGACGGCCGCAGCGAGCGGCTGATCGGCCGCTTCCTGAAGGACCGCCCGGACGCGGACGTGTTCGTCGCCACCAAATTCGGCCGCCGGGTCGAGCAGCGGCCCGAGCGCTACCACCTCGCCAACTTCCGTGCCTGGGCCGACCGTTCCCGGGCCAACCTGGGGGTGGACCGGCTCGACCTGGTGCAGCTGCACTGCCCGCCGACGCCCGTCTACTCCTCCGACGAGGTCTTCGACGCCCTGGACACCCTGGTCGCGGAGGAGCGGATCGCCGCGTACGGCGTGAGCGTGGAGACCTGCGCGGAGGCGCTGACCGCGATCGCCCGCCCCGGTGTGGCGAGCGTGCAGATCATCCTCAACGCGTTCCGGCTCAAGCCGCTGGAGCAGGTGCTGCCCGCCGCCGAGGCGGCCGGGGTGGGGATCCTGGCCCGGGTGCCGCTGGCCTCGGGGCTGCTCTCGGGCCGCTACAGCGAGCGCACCGTCTTCGCGCCGGACGACCACCGCACCTACAACCGCCACGGCGAGGCCTTCGACCAGGGCGAGACCTTCTCCGGGGTGGACTTCGCGACCGGCGTCGAGGCTGCGGCGGAGTTCGCCGCACTCGCGCCGGAGGGCGCCAGCCCCGCACAGGCGGCACTGCGCTGGATCGTCCAGCAGCCGGGGGTGACGACGGTGATCCCGGGCGCCCGCAACGTGGCGCAGGCCCGGGCCAACGCGGCTGCCGCCGAGCTTGCGCCGCTGCCGTCGGCCACCGTGGAGGCCGTGCGGGAGCTGTACGACCGCCGGATCCGGCCGCAGGTGCACGACCGCTGGTGACGGCGGCACCCGTACCGGCGGCCGTGCAGGCCGGGGCGGCGGAACTCGCCGCTGTCCGCGCCCTGTTGGACGGCCCGCCCGCCCGCCGGCCGCCGACCCGTGCGTCGGCGACCGGCCGTCAGCGCTCGCTCCCGGGCCCCTACGCGAGCACCTTCGCCTTGGCGCGCTGGAACTCCTCCTCGGTGATGTGGCCCTTCTCCTTGAGCTCGGCCAGCCGTGCCAGTTCGTCGACGTGGGCGGAGGGTGCCCCGGTGTCGGCGGCCGTTTCCCGGATGTAGCTGCGGAAGTCCTGCTCCGCCTCGGTCGCGCGCTGGACCTCGCGCCGCCCCATGCCCTGGCCCCGTGCGATCAGGTACACGAACACGCCCAGGAACGGGAGGAAGATGAGGAAGATGCTCCAGCCCGCCTTGCCCCAGCCGCCCACGCTGTCGTCGCGGAAGAGGTCCCCGAAGACGCGGAACAGCAGGAAGAACCACAGGATCCACAGGAAGAGCCACATGGTCGTGAAGAAGATGTCGAGCAACGGGTAGTCCACCGCAGGCCTCCTGACATCGACGGTCCGCCCCGGGGCCGGGGCGGGCGCGTGCTCGGCTGAGCGGAGGCGTCCGGGCGGCCACCCGGACGCCCGAGCCCGGGTGGGAACCCGGTGACGCTCCTTACCGTCCATGTACGCGCCCGCGGCCCGTCCGGGCATCACCCGGACCGGGTGACTCCGCCCCGGGGCGGCCCCCCACCGGCGGGGTTATTCTGCGGCTGATGGGCGGAACGGAGAGCGCACGGCGACGGCGACCCGGCCTGGTGGAACTGCTGCGGACGGTCCGGGCGGACCCTGCCCGCATGCCCGAGCGCCTGGCCGTCTTCGCGGTGGAGTTCCTGGGCCCCCAGGCGGCCGACACGGCGGCGAAGGCACACGAGTCCGAGCGGGCCGGGACCACCCGGGCGGAGGTCACCGAGCAGGTCATCGGCCGGGGCGTGCACCGGTCGGTGGTGGAGGGTTCCTTCCTCGGCGGCCCCTTCATCCTCCTGCTGCCGGTCGCGTTCGTCGCCGCGCTGCTCGCCCAGTTGCAGATGGTGCTGGAGCTGGGCGCCCTGGCCGGCCACGACCCGCGCGGTGACGACGCGGCGGTCGAGGTGCTGCTGGTGCAGGGGGTCTACCGGACGCCCGAGGAGGCGAGGGAGGCCCTGCGGAGGGCGGCGGCACGGGCCGAGGCGGAGGCGGAGGTCGAGGCGGCGTTCGGGGCCGAGGGCGGGACCAAGGGCTCCTGGTGGTCCGTCGTCCGCCGACAGGCGTACCTGATCGGCCTGGTGACCCCCGATGACCCGGCCCGGGGCCGGCTCCGGAAGCTGCTCGGCTGGGTCGGCATCGGGGTGCTGCTGCTCGTCGGGATGGTGGTGCCGTTCGTCTGGGTGCCCGCCTGCGCCGAGATGTACCGCCGCGCCACCAACCAGCTCGCGGACCGCGCCCTCCAGCGGTACGGGGCGGCGGGCGCCGGGGACGCACCGGCCCGCACCCGCACCCGGTCGATGCCGCGCCCCGGCGCTCTCCTGGTGGTGCTGCGGACGGTGGTGGCGTTCCTGGCGACGGTGGGGGCGGTGCTGATCGTGCTGCTGACCGGGGTGCGCGTCGCCGACAACACCCTGCTCGCGATGTTCCTGCTGCTGCTGGGGGCGAGCACGGCGGTGGCCGGATGGCACTACTGGCGTTCCTCCCGCCGGGAGCGAGACCGCCAAGAGTGCTGAGCGCCAAGAGCGCTGAGCGCCGGGCGTGCCGAGCGCGCCCTCCACGCGGCGGTGGTGGACGGCGGTCAGATCAGGTGCAGTTCGCGCGCCCGCCGGACGGCTCTGCTGCGTCCGGAGACGGCGAGCTTCCGGTTGATGCTCTTGAGGTGCGTCTTGACCGTGTTCACCGAGAGGAAGAGCTCGGCGGCGATCTCCTCGGTGGACAGCATCTGCGCGGCCCGTCCCAGCACGTCGAGTTCGCGCTCGCTCAGCGGCTCGACCGGGGCGTGCGGCACGGCGGCCTCCTCGTCTCCCGAGGCCGGGTGGCCGGGCAGGAGGTCGGCGGGGAGCCAGCCGTGGGAGTCCACCAGCGCCGGCCGGGCGCGCAACAGCCGCCGCAGCCACGGCCCGGCCTCCCGGAACGGCCGGCGCAACTGCTCGGGCCGGGCGAGCGTGAGGGCGCGGGCGAGCAGCCGCCCGGCGTCGGCCTCGTCGCCGAGGGCGGCGGCGACCTGCGAGCGGGCCAGCAGGACCCGGACGGTGACGGCGGGACCGTGGCCGTCGTGGTCGGGGATCGCGTCCAGGATCTGCAGGGCGCTTCGGCCCTCCCCGGCGGCGAGCCGTGCCTGCGCCGCGGCGACGGCGCACCCCGGGCCGTCGGCGCCGCTGCGGTCCAGTGCCGTCAGGGCCGCGGCCGGATCGCCCTCGGCGAGGTGCGCGGCCGAGGCGACCACGGCCACGCCCTCCCGCACCCAGGGCGGCGGCGGTCCGGCCGGGCCGGGGCCGTGGTCCGCGGACCGGCCGAGTGCATCGAGTGCGACGAGTGCGTCGAGGGCCGCCCGGGTACGGCCGCCGGCCAGCAGGATCCGGGCCCGGACGATCGCGAGTCCGGCGGCGACGGCCGGGTCGTGACGGGCCGCCGACGACCCGGCCGCCCGGTCGACCGCCGCGCGCGCCGCGGTCAGGTCGTCGCGCTCGACGGCGAGGGCGGCCAGCACGAGCCGGCTCACCCCGGTGCGGGAGGCCGGCGGCAGGCCGGCGCGTTCGGCCTCGGCGGCCGCCTTCCGCAGCCGGGCCTCGGAGCGGGCCGGCCGCCCGTCGAGCAGGTCGATCAGGGCGAGCCGGGCGAGTGCCTCGTGGCGCGGAGCGGCGGTGGTGGGCCCGTCGGCCGTCTTCGCCGCGGCTGTCAGGGCCGCCCCGGCGGCGTCGAGGCTGCCCTCCCAGAGCAGGACGGCGCCGAGGTCGTTCAGCCGGAGCGCGGCCAGTTCGGGGTGTTCTGCCAACAGCCCCGGCGGGACCAGCCCTTCGAGCCGTTCGGCCTGTTCGGCGGCGGCCCGCGCCGGATCCGCCGAGCCGAGCAGCCGGCTCGCCAGCACCCGCAGCTGGGCCGCGCCGAGCAGGGCCGCCGGGGCGCCCTCGCCGTCACGCTCCCGCAGCAGCGCCTCGGCGCGGTCGAGGTGTTCGAGACCGCTGCCCACCTCGTGGCGGGCGAGGTCGCGGGCCGCCCGGACCAGTTCCGGGGCCGCACCCCGGGCGTCCGGGGTCATCCCGGCGAACAGGGCGTCGAGCCGTTCCGCGTCGCGGCCGGTGAAGAGCGTGCCGATGGCCAGGTCGTCGACGACCCGGGCGGCGGCGAACTCCCAGTCGCCGGCCGCGGCGGCGTGTGACAGCGCCTCGGTCGGGTGGCCCGCGTCGGTCAGCCAGCGGGCCGCCCGGCGGTGCAGCTCCTGCTCCAGTCCCGGGCTCCGGGCCCCCAGATGGACGCGCAGGATCTCGGCGAACAGCGGGTGGCAGCGGTACCAGGCGTGCCCGACGGGCTCGACGAAGGCGTTGGCCCGGGAGAGGTCCGCCAGGATCCGGGCGCCGTTCCGTCGGCCGGTCAGGGCGTCGGCCAGGTCGGGGTGGACCCGGCCCAGGACGCTCGTGCGCAGCAGGAGGTCCTGCGCCTCGGCGGACTGGGTGTCGAGGACCTCGGCGAGCAGGAAGTCCGCGACGGTGCTCCGACTGGCCTCGAACTCCTCCAGATAGGCCTCGGGGTCGCCGGCGCCCTGGGCGGCGAGGGCGGACAGCCGGACGCCCGCGGCCCAGCCGCCGGTCCGCTCGGTCAGCGCCCGGCTGCTCTCGGCGGAGAGGTCCAGGCCGTGCCGGTGCAGCAGCGCGCTGGTCTCCGGCGGCCGGAAGGCCAGGTCGGCTGCCCGGATCTCGGTGACACTGCCGGCGGCGCGGTAGCGGTGCAGCGGGAGCAGCGGTTCCGTCCGGCTGAGCACGGCCAGCCGCAGCCCGGGGCCCGCGTGGCCGAGGAGGAAGTGGAGCCCGGAGGCCACCTCGGCGGAGGACACGTGCTCGAACTCGTCGAGGACGAGGACCACGGGCTCCTCCCGCCGGCTCAGGTGGGCGGCCAGCCGGGCCAGCAGCGAGTGGTCGACCTCCTGGGCCCGGGCGGGACTGCCGATGTCGTCCGGCAGGTCGACGCCGTGGTGGCGGACGGCCTCCAGCAGGTAGGCCCAGAAGACCCCGGGCGCGTTGTCCTCCCGCTCCACGGTGAGCCACACCGCGGGACCGGGCAGTCGTGCCGTGGCCAGCCAGTCGGCGACGAGCAGGGTCTTCCCGGCCCCCGCCGGGCCGCTCACCAGCAGCAGGGACGTCCGGAGGCCGTCGTCGAGGCGCTCGACCAGGCGCTGCCGGTGGACGAACGTCTCCGGGATCAGGGGGACGGCGAAGCGGGCCGCGAGCACCGGATCGCCGCCGGGTATCCGGGCCGGTAGGTCGGGGCCGTGTCCGGGAACCTCGACCGGACGGGCCGGGGTGCCGACGGCTGGGCTGAGGGCCATGGTGCTCACCTCAGGGTGGGCGGCGCACGGGAAGCGCGGAACGCTGACACCTCCATCCTTTCCGACCGGGCCCGGCTGGGCAAAGGGGCGTACGGTCCGGCCCGCCGGGGCCGCACGCCCGCACCGCCGTCCGCCGAACGGGTCCGGCTCCCCGCCGCGGGACGCACGCCGACTGAGCCGCACGGGTGAACCCCGCCCGGCGACGGCGCTCAGGCGGCGTCAGCTCTCGTCCTGCGGGGCCGGGTCCGGTGTGCCCAGCAGCCGGGCCAGCCGGCCCTGGCCCGCCAGCACGTACCCGAGGCCGATCCCGAGCGTGATGGCGGTGAACACCACGATGAGCCAGCTGAGCAGGGTGAAGACCAGGCCGAGCGGGCCGAACTGGGCCACGCTGCGGTTCAGCGAGCGGGGGACGTAGAGCCGCGAGGCCCAGGCGAGCGTCGTCAGCGCGGCACTGGTCAGCACGGCCCCCGGCAGCAGCGGGAGCCAGGGGACCCGGCCGGCGAGCAACAGGTGCTGGGTCCACCACCAGAGCAGCGAGGCCGTGATCAGGTACAGGACGACGCCGAGGGCGTCGCCCGCCCCGAATCCGGACCGCACCTTCCCCTGGATGATCAGGGCGGCGAGCCACACCAGCAGCCAGGCGAGCCACCGCCAGGCCGCCAGACGCCCCGACAGATGGGGCAGGTGCCAGCTCCGCTCGCACAACCGCTGCAGGATGCGGCTGCAACTCGTCGCCGAGAGCAGGGTCACCAGGATCCCGATGCCGCCGAAGGAGTCGGTGATGGACTCCTGGCCTTTGGTATGGAACACCCCCGTGACCTCGTCGAGCGAGGCACCCTGGAGCCCCAGGACGGTCTTGAGGGAGTCGGAGGCACTGGTGCGCACCTCCTGGGGCATGAAGGCGGCCAGCACGAACATCACCGGGAGGGCGGTCAGGAAGGTCTGCGCCGCGAGGCGGGTGGCGGTGTCCAGGACGTGGATGTGGATCAGCTGCGCCGCGAGCCGGCGCAGGAACGGGGCGTCGCGCAGCGTGGCCGTCCGTTCCTGCAGCCAGGCGGATCTGGCGCGGAACCAGTCAGCGCGGCTGGGCCGACCCCGCTGATCCGCCACTCCGCTCTCCCTCGGGTCGGTGTCGCTCGGGTCGGTACCGGCGGCCGGGCCGCCGCCGCGCCGCGCCTCCGGCGCAGGCACGTCGGATTCCGTCCAAGACTGGGCGACGGGACGGTGGACGGCATCTCGGGCGGACCGCCGTTCGGCGCAAGGGCCCGGGGCGGCCTCAGCCGCCCGGTGTCCGGTGCCGGGGGCGACCGAGCACGTCCTGCTCGGGCAGTTGGCGGAGCTCCATGACGTGCAACCCGAGCGCCTGGAACCGGCTGAGCAGGCCGTAGAGGTGGGCCTCGTCCGTGACGGGGCCGAACAGGAGGGTCTGGTTCGGCACGAAGACGCTCTCCAACTCCGGGAACGCCTCGCGGACGGTCACTTCTGGCATCGCCCCGGCGATACGGAACTCGTAACGCATAAGCGTCCTTCCCTGGGTTGCGCCGGTCCTCGCCGATTCCCCGTGCACCAGGCTGCGCGCCGCGGCGCGCGGGGGCATCACCCAGCCGGGGTGAGCCGTGAACGCGGGCGGACGGTCTAGCGTCGTTCCGGTGGACACGATCCGCGTGGACGCCGGACGCCGGACGCCGCACCGCGCGGACCGGCGAAGACGAGCGGATCGGCGAGCACGAGATCGGCGAGCACGAGGAGACCCGGTGAAGCGGTGGCGAGCGCTGATCGTCCTGGGCACGGCGCAGTTCCTGATGGTGCTCGACGCATCCGTGATGAACGTGTCCATCAGCCAGCTGGTGGAGGACTTCGACACCGATGTCACGGCGATCCAGGCGGTGATCACCCTCTACACGCTCGTGATGGCGGCGTTCATGATCACCGGCGGCAAGCTCGGCGACATGTTCGGACGCCGGCGGATGTTCCGGCTCGGCCTGATCGTCTACGCCGTCGGATCGGGGCTGACCGCGATCGCCCCCACCCTGTGGGTGCTGGCGCTCGGCTGGTCGGTGATCGAGGGCCTGGGGGCGGCACTGGTCCTCCCGGCGCTGGCCGCGCTGGTGGCCGGCGCCTACCGGGGACGGGACCGCGCGACCGCCTACGGCGTCATCGGCGGCCTGGCCGGGGCCGGCATCGCCGTGGGCCCGCTGCTCGGCGGATGGCTGACCACCTACCTGACCTGGCGTCTGGTCTTCGCCGGCGAGGTCGTCCTGGTGGTGGCCATCCTGCTGCTGCTGCGCTGGATCGCCCCGGAGCCGGCGCCGGAGCAGCGCATCCGGCTGGACGTGGTCGGCGTGCTGCTGTCGGTGGCCGGGCTGGGGCTGGTGGTGCTGGCCGTGCTGCAGAGCAGCTCCTGGGGCTGGCTCCAGCCCCGGAACCCGCCGTTCACCGTCCTCGGGTTCTCGCCGACCCTCTTCGCCATCGCGCTCGGCGGGGTCCTCCTGGTGCTGTTCCGGTCGTGGGAGCTGCGCCGGGAGGATCCGCTGGTCCGGTTCGGGCTGTTCCGGATCCCGCCGCTGCGGTCCGGCCTGCTCATGCTCTTCAGCCAGAACCTGATCCTCCTCGGGCTGTTCTTCGTCATCCCGCTCTACCTCCAGGTCGTACTGGGCCACGACGCCTTCGAGACGGGCCTTCGGCTGCTGCCGGTGTCCGTCACGATGCTCGCGGCCTCCATGACCGGCCCGTTCCTCGGCCGGTTCGCCTCGCCGAGGACGGTGGTGCGGATCGGGCTGCTGGTGCTGTTCGTCTCCTCGCTGTGGCTGGTCGGCACCGTCAAGCCGGAGCTCGACGACCTGTCCTTCGCGCTGGCGATGGCCCTGCTGGGGATCGGCATGGGGCTGCTCGCCTCGCAACTGGGCAACATCGTGCAGTCGAGCGTCGGGGAGGAGGACCGCAGCGAGGTCGGCGGGCTGCAGTACACCGCGCAGAACCTGGGATCGTCGCTGGGCACCGCGCTGATCGGCGCCATCCTGATCGGCGCCCTGACGGCCGCGTTCGGCAACACCGTCGCCGAGCACCCGCAGATCTCGGAGCCGGTGCGGCAGCAGGCCGGCATCAGGATCGAGGCCGGCGTCTCCTTCGTGCCCGCGGACCAGCTCTCCGCGGCGCTCGCGCAGACCTCCGTTCCGCCGCAGGAGGCGGACGCCATCGTGGAGTCCTACAGCGCGGCCCAGCTCGACGGCCTCAAGGTGTCGTTCCTGGCCACGGCCGGGATCACGCTCGCCGGCTTCGCCTTCACCGGCCACCTGCCCGCCCGGCGCGCGTCCGGCGGGACGGGGCGGACGGGCGGGAGCGGGCGGACGCCGAAGGCCGAGGAGCCGGCCTCCTGAGGGGTTCGTCCCACGTGCCCGACCCACCCACCGGGCCGGACGGTGACCCGGCCGGCATCGATCGCGGGCGGTGGGGTGCGGCGTGGTCGGTGTGGGTCCGCTCGGCGTATGTGAGGGTGGATTCGGCGACCGCGCGGTCGAGGACGTCGCCGGAGCCGACGTCCCGGAACCGAGGTGACGGAACCGAGGTGACTGCGGAGCCCTTCGGGTCGCGCAGCCGCCCCCGGTGGAACCCGCGACCGGCTGCGCCTTCCCGCAGGGCCCGCCCGTGGGGCCGGTGTTCGGGGAGGCGGCGAGGTCCGCGACCGTGATCGCGGGCGCGCCGCGCAGGAAGGCGAAGCGGCAGGCCGCCCTCCGGCCGGACCGGATCGGGACCGGTTCGGCGGCGCGGGAGGGCGGCCTGCCGTGCGAGGACGGCCACGGGATCGGCCCTGGCGCGTGCCGGGGACCAGGTCCCGTGGGCCGGGCGCGGCGGCCGGCTGCGGGCCTGCCGCCCGGTGGCGGCCGGGTCGGCCCGGTCAGCCCGGTCAGCCCGGTCAGCCCGGTCGGTCGGGTCGGCCGGTGCGGGGGTCATGTCCGCGCCCGTCGGTGCGTTGCGTGGGCGGCCTTCCTGATGCCCGCGATGAACTCCGCGAGGGCGCGGCCCACGGCGCCGCTCATGATGATCAGGGAGCCGATGAGGATCCAGCCCTCCTTCTCGTTGAGGCTGAGACGGGCGGCGGGCGCGGGGCCGCCGCCCGTCGAGGCGCTCCGGGAAGCGGGGCGCAGCATGTCCTTGGCGATCGCGATGATGCCCGACAGGGCGTGTGCGGTCGCGCCGATGACGAGGACCGTGAGACCGATCACGAGCCACCCGACGCGTCCGAGCTCGTCGGGCGCGGGCGCGATGGTGGAACGGGAGACCTGGTGGTGGATGCCGGGCATGGGTCTTGTCTCCTTCGCTGGTGCTGACAGGACACCCCCCTGTTCGCGTTCGTGGGGGACCGCCGGGGAGCCGGGCTCATCGGTCGGCGTCCGTTCCCGGGGCGGCCGCGGCA
Organism: Kitasatospora sp. NPDC097691; assembly: GCF_040302665.1. Taxonomy (NCBI): domain Bacteria; kingdom Bacillati; phylum Actinomycetota; class Actinomycetes; order Kitasatosporales; family Streptomycetaceae; genus Kitasatospora; species Kitasatospora sp. NPDC097691. The sequence goes on from NZ_JBEORY010000032.1 coordinate 48,657, forward strand.
CCCGGCCGGCCCCCGGGCAGGAACAGGGCCGCGCCCAGCCCGATAAGGCCGCAGAGCGCGAGGACGCCCATGGCCGCCGCGTAGGAGTTCCGGGTGAGTCCGGAGACCAGGATGGTGCCGGCGATCGCGGTGCCCAGTGAGGAGCCCAGGTTGGAGATGCTGCGGGAGAGGCCGGAGATCTCGCCCTGGCGGCTGTCGGGGAAGGCGGACTGCACGATGTTGACCGACGGGGTGAGCATCAGGCCGATGCCCAGCCCGATCAGCAGCAGGCCGGGGGTGAACGCCCAGACGCTGTCGACGGCGCGCACCAGCAGGAGGAGCACCACGATCCCGACGGTGGTGACGGCGAAGCCCGTGACGATCAGGGTGCGTTGGGCGCGGCGCTCGGCCAGGCGTTCGGCGGCGAGCGAGGTGGCGAGCAGGCCGAGCGTGGCGGCGGTGAAGACCCCTCCGGTGGCGATGGCGCTGTAGCCGCGGACGACCTGGAGGTAGGCGCCGACGGTGAACGAGACGCCCATCAGGACGAGCCACTGGGCGTTCTGGGTGACCAGGCCCAGGTTCGAGGTGCGGTTGTGGAACAGGCTGGTGGCCAGCAGCGGTTCGTGTCCGCCGCGTTCCAGGTGGCGGATCCAGCGGAAGAAGCCGGCCAGCACCGCGGCTCCGGCCACCAGCAGGGCGATCATCAGCCAGGTGTTGTTGTCCGCGGCGAGGATGCCGGTGACCAGCAGGACCAGCCCGGCCGCCGACAGGACGGCGCCGACGGTGTCGAACGGCCGGGTCGGGTCGGCGGGGAGCGGGTCCTCCAGCTTGCGGGTGAGGAGCACGATCAGGGCCACGATGACGGCCTGGAAGCCGAAGTTGGCACGCCAGTCGATGGCCGTGGTGAGCAGGCCGCCGAGGAGCGGGCCGGCGGCCGCGCCGATGCCGCCGAAGGCCATGATGGTGCCGAAGGCACGGGCCCGGGCGGCGGTGCCGGTGAACAGCAGGGTGGTCAGGATGTAGACCGGGGGGATCAGCAGCGCGGTGCCGACGCCCTCCAGGATCGAGTTGCCGAGGATGAGGACGCCGAGTCCGGGGGCGGCCGCACTGAGCACGGCGCCGACGCCGTAGGTGGTGAGGCCGGCCATCAGACAGCGCTTGCGGCCCCAGCGGTCGGTGAGCTTGCCGCCGGGGATCATCAGCGCGGCCATCACCAACAGGAAGACCGTGATGGCGACTTGGACGCCCTGGACGGTGGTGTCCAGGTCCGTGCTGATGTCGTTGATCATCACGTTCATGCTGGAGCCGGCGAAGCTGCAGATGAACTGGGCCAGTGCCAGCGGGATCAGCACCCGGCGCGCGGCGGCGGCCGCGGCGGAGGTGGAGGCGGTGGCGGTGCCGGTCACGGTCGTCTCCTTTCGGACTCCTGCGGGCCTTCGGTCACCGGGGGCGGTGCGTCAGGCGGCGCCCCGGCGGTCGAGTTCCTCATCGAGGGCGAGCGCCGCGTCGATGAGGGCGAGGTGGGTGAACGCCTGTGGGAAGTTGCCCAGTTGCTCGCCGGAGGGGCCGATCTCCTCGGCGAACAGGCCGACGTGGTTGGCGTAGGTGAGCATCTTGTCGAACGCGTAGCGGGCCTGGTCGACCCGGCCGGCCCGGGCCAGGGCCTCGACGTAGAGGAAGGTGCAGAGGTTGAAGGTGCCTTCGGAGCCGCGCAGTCCGTCGGGGGAAGCGGCCGGGTCGTAGCGGTAGACCAGGCTGTCCTCGACCAGTTCCTCGTCCATGGCGTCCAGCGTGGACAGCCAGTCCGGGTCGGTGGGGGAGAGGAAGCCGACCTTGGGCATGAGCAGCAGCGAGGCGTCCAGGACGTCGGTGCCGTAGTGCTGGGTGAAGGCGCGGCGCTCGGGGTTCCAGCCACGTTGCACGATCTGGCGCAGGATGTCGTCGCGCTCCGCGCTCCAGCGGTCGAGGTCTGCGGGGCGGCCGAACTTCCGGGCGATGCGGACGGCGCGGTCGAAGGCCACCCAGCACATCAGCCGGCTGTAGGTGAAGTCCTGGCGCCCGCCGCGGGTCTCCCAGATGCCCTCGTCCGGGCGGTCCCACTGCTCGGTCAGCCAGTCCACGAGCCTGCGGAACGAGTCCCAGCCGCGCAGCGCCCCCATGTCGTTCTCCTGGGCGGCGAACGCGTAGGCGGCCTCGCCGTAGATGTCCAGCTGGAGCTGGTCGGCGGCGGCGTTCCCGGCGCGCACCGGGGAGGATCCGCGGTAGCCCTCCCAGTGGGTCAGCGACTCCTCGGTCAGGTGGGGGTCGCCGTCGATGCGGTACATGATCTGGAGACGTTCGCCCCGGGTGCCGGCGGCCTCGACCCGGTCCCGCACCCACCGGCGGAAGGCCACGGCCTCGTCCTGGAAACCGAGGCCGATGAGGGTGTGGACGGAGAGCGAGGCGTCCCGGATCCAGGTGTAGCGGTAGTCCCAGTTGCGCTCGCCGCCGATCTGTTCCGGCAGTCCCATGGTGGCGGCGGCGATCAGCGCGCCGGTCGGGTGGTAGCTGAGCAGCTTGAGCGTGATCGCCGAGCGGTCCACGATCTGCCGCCAACGGCCTTGGTAGGTGGAGGACTTGAGCCACTCGTACCAGAACTTCCGGCAGTCGTCGAAGGCGGCGAGGGTGTCCGCCTCTTCGGGCAGGGCGGGCGGGTCGCCGCCCGGCGGGCCGGCGGTGAGCAGCACGGTGGCCATCTGCCCGGCGTCCAGGGTGAAGCGGGCGGTCACGTCGGAGCCGTCGGGGCGCAGCACGACCGGGTCGGTGGCCTGGACGCACAGTTCCTGGTCCGGGCCCTGCAGCAGCGCGCAGCGGTCGTCCGGCAGGGTGAGCCGATGGGTGGCGCGGCCGTAGTCGAAGCGGGGCCGGCACTCCAGCAGGAACGGCACCCGGCCGCGCACCACCCGGGCCGTGCGGATGATCCGGTGCCGGTCGCTCGGGGTCGGCGAGGTGTCGGGCAGCATGAAGTCGAGGACCTCCGCCACGCCCTGCGGGGCGAGGAAGCGGGTGACCACGATGGCCGTGCCGGCGAGGTAGAGCTGTTTCACCTGGGCGTCGGGCACCGCGTCCCGGTCGACGGCGAGTCGACAGTTGCCGCCCTTGGCGTGGTCGAGCAGGGAGGCGAAGAGACTGGGCGAGTCGAAGCGCGGCGTGCACCACCAGTCGATGTCGCCTCCGGTCGACACGAGCGCGGCGGTCTGCAGATCGCCGATGACCCCGTGCTCGGCGATCGGAGGGTAAGCGTCCATGCGGCACTCCCCAGATGGAGGAAGACGTCCAGGTGAGATGGAATCGGCCCTTCGCCGACACGCTACGGAGCGCGGCCGGGCCCCGGATCACCCGGCGTGGGTGAACGTCCGGCGGGCGGACGGAAGCCGGGGCACCGGTGGTCGGCGCGGGCGCTGCGCGGGACCGGCGGGCGACCGGGGCGCCGCGGGCGGGTCGGTCGGGGCCGCGACCGCGCGCCCCCTCACCTGCCGGGGGTGAGGCCGGGCCCCGGGGATCCGGCGAGAATGGCGACGACGGTTCCTCGGCCGTCCCCGGCACGGTGACGGGAGGAGACGCCGTGACAACGTCCCCGAGTCGTACCCCCGCCCCGCGCGAACCGACCCCGGAGGGGAACGGGAACCGGACGGACTACGCCGGCGCGGTCTACGGTTCGATGCTGGCAGCCTCCGTGATCGCGGCCTCCAGCGCCCAGGGAGCGCACCCGCGGCTGTCGCTCATCCTGCTGCTGGTGGTCACCGGGCTCGTCTTCTGGATCGCCCACGTCTACGCGCACGTGGCCGGGCAGCGGGAGATCGGCCGCCAGGTCACCTGGCCCCAGGTGCGCGAGGTCGGCCGGCACGAGTGGCCGCTGGTCGAGGCGTCGGCGCTGCCGGCCCTGGCGGTGCTGGTCAGTCCCTGGCTCGGGACGGGCGACAGCGCCTGGCTCGCCCTCGGCGTCGCCGTGGCACAGCAGGTGGCCTGGGCGACGCTGGGCGCCCACCGGGCGGGCGCCTCGTCCCGTCAGGTCGCCGCCGAGGGCGCGGTCAACCTGGTCCTGGGCCTGGTCATCGTGGCGGCCAAGGTCGCCGTCGGGCACTGAATCACCGGGCCGCTGCGTACGCCGCGCTCGGCCGACGGCGTGTGCCCCGTCCCGGACCGGGACGGGGCACACGCCGTCGGGGCGTTCAGCCGGCCAGGAGCCGCTGCTTCTGCGCCGCGAACTCCTCGTTGGTGAGGACTCCCTGGTCCCTCAGCTGCGCCAACTGCTGCAGCTGGGAGATCTTGTCGTCCATGCTCGCCGCCGGGGGTGCCGGCGGTGCGGTGGGTGCCGGGGGCGGCGGGGGCGGTGCGGGTTCGGCCGCCATGTCCTGCTGGGCCCAACGACCCGCCTGACGGCGGGAGACCCGGTTGGACACGGCGGTCGCCGTTCCGGCGACGACGGCGGTGCGCGCCATACCGCGCAGCAGTCCAGGCATGACTCGTCTCTCCTCTCGGTGGCGTCAGCCGGTGGCGGACGGCCGGGTCGCGGCGTCGTCGGACGCACCCTCGGTGGCGTCCAGCTCGTCCAGGGAGCGCAGCAGGTCCGGCAGGGGCACCCGGCCGCTGGCGACCACCCGGGCGCCGCCCCGGCGCAGGGCCGTGGCGAACGGAGCGGCCCAGGTGTTCTCGTAGATGAGCACCCCGGCCGAGTTCCCGGGCTCGATGACCCCGGCGGCCTGTCCCAGGTCGTCGTCGTCCAGCAGCCCCGACCCGGAGCCCTCGAAGACGGCCAGGTCCAGCAGGCCGTCGCCGTCGAAGTCGGCGATTTCCATCCCGGTGACGGTGCCGTCGCTGTCCTTGCGCACGAACGCGAAGTCCAGGATGCGGATCAACCCCCGGTCCACCAGGTCGATCAACAGCGGAAGCCCTTCCCCGGTCATGCGGTTGCCGGGGAACTCGACCACCAGGTAGTCGATGGGCCCGCTCTCGGCCAGGACGTCCTCGGCCATGGCGGTGCTCCTTCCTTCCATGTGGAATCCGGCGCCCGACCCGCCGGGCCGGTCGCTGCTTCGACGCTAGGGGCCGCCACCCCGTCCGCGGATCACCTGTTCCGGGTGAGGGAGCGCCGATCCGGCGGCGCCCTCGTCCGGGTGGCCCAGTCCGGCGTGCCGGACGGGGGACCTTGCGGCGTGAATGGTGAAACAGCGGCGGTACGGCCGCGTGCCGAACATCGGGAGTGCCGTTGAACGGGCCACTGGAGCCGCATCCTTCCGAGCCCCCGTCGGGCGGGGCCTCCGCGTCCGGGGCCTCTTCGGGCGGGCCGCCTTCGGGTGAGCCGCCCGCGTCCGGGCCGCCTGCGTCCGGGCCTTCTTCGGGTGAGCCGCCCGCGTCCGGGCCGCCTGCGTCCGGGCCGCCTTCGGGTGAGCCGCCCGCAGCCGGGCCGCCTCCGGGCGAGCCGCCCGCATCCGGGCCTCCGCCGTCCGGGCCGCCGCCGGGCGGGCCGACGAACGGGCGCGGGGGTGCACCCTCGGAGCCCCGCCACCCCTCCAAGGCGGCGAGGATCGCGATGAGCACCGTGTCAGCCGTGCTGATCACGCTGACCTGCATCCTGGTGCCCGTCTCGCTGCTCACCGTCTGGGTGCACGACATCGCGCTGGACACCGACCGGTACGTTTCCACGGTCTCGCCGCTGGCCACCAACCCGGCGATCCAGGACGCCGCCGTCGCCCGGATCACGAAGGCGGTGGACGTGAAGGTGGACGGCCCGGCGGTCGCCTCCGACGTGGGTGACTGGCTGCAGTCGCAGGGCCTGCCGCCCCGGGCCGCCTCGGCGGTCAAGTCGCTCGGCCCCAAGATCGACGACGCGGTGGACCAGGTGGTCACCAAGGCCGCGACCAAGGTCGTGCAGAGCGACGCCTTCGCGACCGTGTGGACGCAGGCGAACCGCGCCGCCCACCAGGCCGTGGTCCAGGCCCTGACCGGCCACGGCCGCGGCGCGGTCGAGGTGAACAACGGCACCGTCACCCTCAACGTCGGCACGGCCGTCGACAAGCTGAAGGGCGACCTGGTGTCCGCCGGGCTGACCCCGGCCGAGAAGATCCCGGACGTCAACAAGCAGCTGGTGCTGTTCCAGTCCGACAAGCTGGCCAAGATCCGCGGTGCCGCGCACGCCCTCGACGTGATCGGCAACTGGCTGCCGATCATCACCGTCGTGATCGGTGCGATCGGCGTCGTGCTGGCCCGGCGCCGCCGCCGGGCCCTGGTGACCACGGCCCTCGGCGCGGCCTTCGGCTGCCTGCTGGTGGCGATCGCCCTGGTGATCGCCCGCCACTACTACCTCGACCACCTGCCGTCCGCCGTGCAGTCCCCGGCCGCCGCGGCCGCGGTCTTCGACACGCTGCTGCACTTCCTGCGGATCAGCCTGCGGACCGCGATCGTGCTGGGCGTGGTGGTGGCGCTCGGCGCCTACCTCTCCGGGGCGGGCCGCATGCCGCGCGCCGTCCGCGGCGGGGCCGACCACGTCGCCGACTCCGTCGCCGGCTGGAGCGACGCGCACGGCGTGCACACCGGCCGGGTCGGGACCTGGACCGACGCCCACCGCCGGTGGCTCGTCCTCGCGGCGGTGCTGATCGTGGCGCTGGTGTTCGCCCTCTGGAACCACCCGACCGTCCTGACCGTGCTGCTGCTCGTCCTGGTGCTCCTCGCGGTGCTCGCCGTCCTGGCGCTGCTCGCCGCCTCCGGACGGGCCGGCGACGGACGGGCCGACGCCGGACGGGCCGCCGCCGGGAGCGGTACCGATGAGTGACCCCGTCCGCGCGACGCGGACTTCCCCGACCGTCCTCCGCACACAGCGCAGGTGGCCATGACCAGCCGTCCGAACATCCTGCTGATCGTCACCGACGAGGAACGGGCCGCGATCCCCCGCCCGGCGGGCTTCACGCTCCCCGCCCGGGAGCGCCTCGCCGAGCGCGGCACCACCTTCGAGCGGTACTACACCGCCTCGGCCATGTGCAGCTCCGCGCGGTCCGTGATCTACACCGGACAGCACCTGCCGCTCACCGAGATCTACGACAACGACAACATGCCCTACATCCGCCCGCTGGACCCGGCGTTGGGCACCCTCGGCACGATGCTGCGCCAGGCCGGCTACTACTGCACCTACCAGGGCAAGTGGCACCTGTCGAACGCCTACGTCACCCCGCAGAACCCCGGACCGACCACCGACGCCCTGGAGCCGTACGGGTTCAGCGAGTTCAACGACTGGGGCGACATCGACGGCGGCGTCTGGGCCGGGCTCAAGATCGACCCCGTGATCGCCGGCCAGGCCGTCAAGTGGCTGCGCAACCGCGCCCCGGCGGTGGCGGACGACCAGCCCTGGTTCATGGCCGTCAACTTCGTGAACCCGCACGACATCATGAGCTTCGACTACGGCGGGAAGCCCCAGGTGCGGCTGCCCTTCGGCCTCGCGCACGCCGTGCTGGCGCGCGGCGCCGCCGACGTCCCGCTCTACCGCCGCCGGTGGGACTTCGACCTGCCCGCCAGCCTGCACGACGACCTGTCCGGCGCGGCGCCGGCGGTGGCGGAGTTCGCGCGCATGCTCGACACGGTGTTCGGCCCGGTGGCCGACGACCGGCACTGGTACGACGGCCTGAACTTCTACCTCAACGCCATCCGGGACGTCGACCGCAGCATCGACCTCGTGCTCGACGCGTTGGAGGCCTCCGGACAGGCCGACCGGACCGTGGTCGTCTTCACCTCCGACCACGGGGAGATGGCGGGATCCCACGGCCTGCGCCAGAAGGGGAACCTGCTCTACGACGAGAACTTCCACGTCCCGTTCGTGCTGTGCCACCCGGACGCGCCCGGCGGCGGCCGCACCGACGCGCTCGCCTCCGCGGTCGACATCGCGCCCACCCTGCTGGAGTTCGCGGGCGTGGACCGGACGGCGACCAGCACCCGCTTCCACGCCCTGCACGGCCACTCCCTGGCACCGGTGCTGGAGGGCGGGGAGGTCCGCGAGGGCGTGCTCACCGCCGTCGAGTCGATCACCGCCCTGGACGCCGGGTTCTGGTTCGAGTTCGCCGACCCGCAGGCCCAGCAGCGCATCCAGTCGGGGGAACTGCGCCCGGACTGGGACAAGCGCGGCTTCCTGCGCGGTTACCTCGACCGGCGGTACAGCTTCGGTCGGTACTTCTCCCCGCTCAGGCCCAACCGCCCCACCAGCCCCGAGGCGCTGTACGCGCAGAACGACGTGGTGCTCTACGACCGGGTGGAGGACCCCGGCGAGGTGCGCAACCTCGCGGCCGATCCGGCCCACCGCGACCTCGTCGCCGGGTACAGCGCCCGGCTGGAGGAACTCATCACCGCGGAGGTCGGCGCGGATACGCGCGCATGGGTCACCGAACGTCCCCGGCTGCTCGGCTGGCCCACCTGGCACGGCGACACCGACCGGCTCGCGCCCGTCGGCGCCGCGGCCGGCGGGTGACCCGTGGCCGCCCCCGTGGTCCTCACGGACGCGGCGTCACGGTCCGTGACCGCGTCCCGCACCGCCCACGACAGGACGGAGGTCCGGCCCTACCGTGAACGTAGGACCTCTGTTCCCTTCCAGGCGGTCGTCATGCGAGCCGCCGGGCCCCTGCGCCCGGCTGCCCGCCCCTCCCGCCTCCCGCTGCCCGGGCGGCGGTTGCCACCGAAGGAGTCAATGTCATGACCAGCAGTGTTGCCGGGGCCGGCCCCAGCACCTATGCCCCCGAACCCCGCCCCTTCGCGACCGGGTGGACCATCTTCGCCGGGGTCATGATGATCGCCGGCGGCATCATGGCGGTGTTCCAGGGGATCGCCGCGATCACCAAGGACAGCCTGATCGTCGTCACCCGCCACTACGTCTACTCGATGAACACCGCGGGGTGGGGCTGGATCCACGTCGTCATCGGCGTCGTCCTCGTGCTGGCCGGCGTGGCGCTCTTCAACGGCTCGGGCTGGGCCCGTGTCGTCGGTGTCGCCGTCGCCGTGCTCAGCATGATCGCCAACTTCCTGTGGCTGCCCTACTACCCGCTCTGGGCGATCGTCCTGATCGCGGTCGACGCCTTCGTCATCTGGGCGCTGTGCGTAGGCACGACGAAGAAGGCGACCTGACCACCCGACGGGCCGACGGCCCGTAGGAACGCCCCCCCGGGCCGGCCACGACCGCGTGGCCGGCCCGGACCGCGTCCGGACCGCGTCCGGCCGGGGGAGAGGAGGGGGGAGGCTTGGCGGGCGGCCCGGGGCATCTTGTATCGTTCCTCGCGAATCATCCAGAGGGGTGGAGGGACCGGCCCTACGAAGCCCCGGCAACTCCCCGTTCGACCCGGCGTCCGAAGTACGCGCCGTGCCGTCCGGGAGCAGTGCCAACTCCGGCCTGTCGCCACTGTGGCGCGGGAAAGATGAGGAGACACGGTGCTTTCAGTGCTGTCCTTCGCCCGGGCGCTTCCCGCCCCGGCCCTTTCGCGTACCCGTCTCGTGCCCGGCGCAGGCAATCGGCCGACTTCTCCGGCCCGTCCTCGCTGACCACCCCCCCGGCTCCCCGTCCGGGAGCCTCCGTGAGCGAAGCCCACCCGCCGCTCACGGGATTCGAGACGGAGTACCCATCCATGGACAACACGAGCGGCGTCGGCGTGCTCGACAAGGTCACCTCGATCCTCGGCACCCTGGAGGCCGGCCCCGCCACCCTGGCCGGACTCGTCACCGCCACCGGCCTGGCCCGGCCCACCGCCCACCGGCTCGCCGTCGCACTCGAACACCACCGCCTGGTCACCCGGGACATGCAGGGCCGGTTCATCCTCGGCCCCCGGCTCACCGAGCTCTCGGCGGCCGCCGGGGAGGACCGACTGCTGGCCGCGGCCGGCTCCGTCCTCGCCCACCTGCGCGACGTGACGGGCGAGAGCGCCCAGCTCTACCGCCGCCAGGGCGAGATCCGGATCTGCGTGGCCGCCGCCGAGCGGCTCTCCGGCCTGCGCGACACCGTGCCGGTCGGGGTCACCCTCCCGATGAAGGTCGGCTCGGCCGCCCAGGTCCTGCTCGCCTGGGAGGAGCCCGAGCGGCTCCACCGCGGGCTGCAGGGCGCCCGCTTCACGGCCACCGCGCTCAGCGGCGTCCGGCGGCGCGGCTGGGCCCAGTCCATCGGCGAACGCGAACTCGGGGTCGCCTCCGTGTCCGCGCCCGTCCGCGGCCCCTCCAACCGGGTGGTGGCCGCCGTGTCGGTCTCCGGCCCGATCGAGCGGCTCACCCGGCACCCCGGCGCCCACCTCTCCCAGGCCGTCGTCGAGGCGGCCCACCGTCTCACCGAAGCCCTGCGCCACTCCTGACCGGTCCACCGGCCCGCGCTGCCCGCCCCCTGCCCGGGCCGGCGGCGGGCGGCCGTCCGGCAGACCCTGGAGGCACGATCACCCGTCAGGCCGGCCGCCTCAGTCGGCTCGACATCGCCGAGCTCACCGAGCTCAGCCTGCTCCTGCCGCCCCGGCCGCCCCGGCCGCCGCCGGACGGGGCGCGCCGCCGGCTGACGGCCCGATCCGGGGCGCGGCGGGGCCCGCCCGAGGCCCGGCGACGTTTCCTCCGGCAAAGTGCCGCCCAGGTGAACAATCGCGAGCACGTCGTCCGTTCAACAACACGACAGGCGGGCGAGCGGCTCGTGTCCAGGGCCGGCAGATGGGTGAGGTGGGCTCCGATGAGAACCACGGCGGCGGACCGCGATGGTGACAGACTGACGGTCATGACGGGCGGGCGGGACGGGAACGGACAGGGCGGCACCGGGCAGGCCGGGAGCGGGCCGGGCGACGAGGCGACGGCGCGTCGGCTGATCGCCGCCTGGCTGGCCGGTGAGGCCGCCGAACCGGCGCCCGCCCCGGCCACCGGCGCCGAGCGGCCCGCCGGGGCCGTCCCGACCGGGTGGAGCGTCCCCCCGGCCGCCGCCCGGGAGGTCATCGCCGTGGCCCGGCGGATGGCCTTGCACGGACGGCAGGGCCGGGCCTGGCCGGTCCCCGGCGCCGACCACCTGCTGCTGGCCCGCACCCTGGTGGTCGACGAGCACCCCTCGGCCCCGACCTGGTCCGAGCGCGAGCGGGTGGAACTGGCCGGCTGGATCGCCGTCCTGGTGCGGCGTTTCGGCGAGGACGGCGTCCAGCGGCTCACCGCCGTACTCGCGGCCCGGTCCTGAGGCACCGGGGCACCGGGGCAGCGGGTTCGACGGGACCCGACGGGCGCCAACGACCATCGACGCGCGACCCGATCGGGCCGTGGGCGGACGTCGTCGGCGGCTGGGACGGTCTTCCCGTCAGGGCGAGGCACCGGGGCTCACCACCCACCGTCCCCGCGGCTGCCCGCCGATTCCGTTGTACCGGAGCGAAGGACGGAGCCGTGGCCGATGGGCGACTGACGGCAAGGCAGCGCGGTGCGTGGCCTGCGGGGGCCGGGCTCCGACACCGACTGGACTTCATGGACACCTGTCCAGGTATTCTGGACACCTGTCCATGAAGTTCGAACGAAACTCGGGAGCCGACGATGCGCGTGACCGCCGATGTCCTGGTCGCCCTGGTGGCCGTTCTGCACGGGTACTTCCTGGTGCTGGAGATGTTCCTGTGGGAGCGGGGGCCGGGGCGCAAGCTCTCCGGCTTCGACGCCGCGCTCGCCCGCACCACCGCGCCGCTCGCCGCCAACCAGGGGCTCTACAACGGCTTCCTCGCCGCCGGGCTGGTCTGGGGCCTGGCGGCCGGCGGCGAGGTCGGCCGCCAGGCGCAGCTCTTCTTCCTGGTCTGCGTGGTCGTGGCCGGCCTGTACGGCGGCGCCACCGCGAACCGTCGCATCCTGGCCGCCCAGGCGCTGCCCGGGGCGCTCGCGCTCGGCGCCGTGCTGCTCGCCGGATGAGCGCCGCCCAGGATCCCCGGGCGGAGCGCACCCGGGCCAGGCTGCGCCGGGCGCTGCTGGAGGAGTGCGCCGAACGCCCGCTGGCGGAGGTCAACGTGGCCGCGCTGGTGCGCCGGGCCGGAGTCGGCCGGGCCACCTTCTACGTCCACTACGCCGACCTCGACGCGCTCGCGGTGGACGCCTGCGCCGACGTGGTCCGTGCGGCCGTCGACGCCCTGCACGCCTGGCGCGGCGTGCCGGACCCGGCGGTGCCGCCGCCCGCGCTGACCGGGTTCTTCGCCGAACTGGTGCCGCATGCCGCGCTCTACCGGGAGCTGCTGACCCCGGGCGGCGGCGGACCGCTCGGCCTGGTGCTCACCCGCGACCTGCGGGAGCGCAGCCGCAACGAGCGGGCCCTCGCGGGCGCTCCGGAGCCCGACCTGGTGGCCGCCGCGGTGGCCGGCACCTTCACCGGCGTGCTCGGGGACTGGCTGCACGGCCGGATCGACGCCGGCCCGGAGCGGATCGCCCACCAGGTCTGGCGGCTGCTGATCTCCCTCCACCGCACGCCGCAGCTCTGACCGACCGGCGGGCGCCCCGCCGTGGCCTGACGTACAGTTGGGAAACTTTCCTAACGAAAGCCATTGACCCCGGAGCCCCGTGCCCCCGATTCTGTGAGACACCCACCGGCGGGCCGTCGTCGTCCGTACCGGTGGTCCACTCCCGCCTCCCTGACCTGCCGTCACCGCTCCCCCGGAATCGACGAAAGTGAGTTGGCATGCGCAAGACCATCGGAGTCCGTCTCACCGCCCCGCTGCTGGCCGCCGCGCTCGGCCCGGCCGCGCTCCTGCTGGCCCCCGTGACCTCCGCGGCGGCGGCCCCCGCCACGACGGCCGTGCCCGGGATGGCCGCCGCGCCGTACGAGTACCTCGGCTGGGGCAACCCGCAGAAGCCGATCGACGTGATGAAGTCGGCCGGGGTGAAGTGGTTCACGCTGGCGTTCGTCCTCTCCGACGGCGGGTGCAACCCGAAGTGGGACGGCAGCCGGGCGCTCACCGGGGGCTCCGACGAGGCCGCGATCAGGTCGATCCGGGCGGCCGGCGGCGACGTCGTGGTCTCCGTCGGCGGGTGGAGCGGGAACAAGCTCGGCGAGAAGTGCTCCAGTGCGAGCGCCCTGGCCGGCGCGTACCAGAAGGTGATCGACGCCTACGGGCTGAAGGCGCTCGACATCGACATCGAGAACACCGAGTTCGGCAACGCGACGGTCCGCCAGCGGGTGGTCGACGCCCTGAAGATCGTCAAGACCAGGAACCCCGGGATCGTCACCTACGTCACCATGGGCACCACGCCGAGCGGTCCCGACGCCAACGGCAAGGACCTCATCAAGCGGGGCGCGGCCGCGGGCCTGGCGAACGACGGCTGGGTGGTGATGCCCTTCGACTTCGGCGGCCACAGCGGCAGCATGGGGCAGGCGACGGTCGGCGCGCTCGACGGGCTGAAAGCCGTGGTCAAGAGCGCGTACGGCTACGGCGACGACGCGGCGTACCGGCACATCGGCGTCTCCTCGATGAACGGGAAGACCGACGAGGCGGGGGAGACCGTCACCACCGCCGACTTCCGCACCATCCTCGGCTACGCGAAGCAGCACCACCTCGCCCGCTTCGCCTTCTGGTCCGTCAACCGGGACCGTGCGTGCGGCTCCGGCGCGGACGCCGACGCGTGCAGCGGCGTCGCGCAGTCCCCGTACGAGTTCACCAGGATCGTCGTCCAGTACCAGGGCTGAGGCCCGCACCGGCCGGGTGGCCGCCGGTGTCACGGACCGGCTCCCCCGCGGCGCACCGGGCGCGCGGGGGAGCCGGTCCGGTCGTCGGTCAGCGGCCGCCGTGGATCAGTTCGACGGAGAAGCCGTGGTCGGTGGAGAGCTTCGGCGTCCTGACCGTGGTCACCCCGGTCGCGGCGTCGTAGTACCAGCCCGCGGCGGCCGCGTCGAGTGCGGCGGCCGAGGCCAGCCGGGGGAGCGGGCCGCCCTGGGTGACCACCTGGCGCGGGGCCGGCTGGCCGTGCACCGTGAAGCGGTACGCCCGGGAGGCCGGCTTGTCCGAGTAACTCCCCTCGCTGGCACCGACCTTGACGACGGTCACCGGGCCGGCGGCGTGCACGTCGACCTGTTGGGTGGCCGAGGAGCCGGTGCTGAACTGCCGGGTGACGCCGTCGTCCTCGTACAGGGTGTAGGAGGAGTCGCCCTGGGCCTTCGGGTAGAGGTCGTAGTCGAGTTCGGAGCGGTCCCGGGTCTGCCAGGACAGCGTGCCCTGGGGCCACATGGGCACGATCGAACCGCCCTTGACGAACAGCGGCAGGGTGTCGAGCGGCGCGGAGTAGCCGTCGATCGTGGTCGGGCCCTGGTAGGTGCGCCCGGTCCAGTAGTCGGTCCAGGTGCCCTCCGGCAGGTAGATGCCGTTGCGTACCGAGGTGTCGGAGTAGACCGGCGCGACCAGGAAGTCCGGCCCGGCCAGGAACTCGTACGTCGCGTTCGGCCCGAGGGCGTTCGGGTCGTGCGGGTACTCCAGGGCGAGCGGGCGCACGGCGCCGATGCCGGTCCTGGTGGCCTCGGCGGACAGGGTGTACATGTACGGCAGCAGCCGTTCCTTGAGCTGCAGGTACTTGCGGTTGATCGAGGTGTAGGGCTCGCCGTCCAGCCAGGGCTGCTGGTCGCGCTGCTCCTTGCCCGTCATGTCCCTGGCCCAGCCGTCCATGGTCATGATCGCCGGGAGGAAGGCCTTCCACTGCAGGTCGCGGGTGTACATCTTCGGGTCGCGCCGGAAGATGGAGCCGACGTCGCCGGTGTCGTAGGCGATCCCGGACATGGTGGCGCCCGCGTACGTGGGGATCTGCCAGCGGATGTAGTCCCAGGACAGGCTCTGGTCGCCGCTCCACAGCACGCCGCAGCGCTGGGCGCCGGCCCAGGAGACGGGCAGCCAGACGAAGCCGCGGGCGTCGCTGTTGTCCTCGATGCCGGCCTTCGCCTGGTCGCAGGCGTTCAGCGCGAAGTCGTAGCCGTTGCCGACCCAGGCCACGTCGAGCTTGCGCACCCGGACCCCGGCCTTGACCTCCTCGGCCTGGTTGGGCAGGCCGTTCTGGGTCCAGAGGCCCAGCTGGGCGTGGTCCTTGCGCAGGCCCTCGCCGGTCTGCGGCAGGTTCTCGTAGCCGCAGCCGTAGCCGTCGTTGACCAGCATCCAGCCGAGCGGCATCTGGTTCTGCACGTAGCCGTCGGCGACCTTCACGGCGTCCGTGGTGTGGCGCTCGCCGCGGTTGGCGTTGTGCAGGTAGCAGTCGGAGTCGCCGGGCTCCAGGCCGTAGACCGGCGGCATGAACGGCTTGCCGACCAGCGCGGTGTACTGGCCGATCACCGACTTGACGTCACCGGTGAAGTAGTAGGCGTCCAGGCGGCGTTCCTGCTGCCCGGTGCGCACCGGCGAGCCGAAGTCGTAGATCCCCGGGGCGAAGGTGTTGCGGAAGACGCCGTAGCCGGCGCTGGAGACGTAGAAGGGCTGGGAGTTGTTGTAACCCCCCTCGTTCCAGTTGGTGCTGTTGGCGACGTGGACGGTCCGGTCGCGGTGCGAGAAGCTGCCGTTCTGCTCGCCGCCGCCGAAGAACTGCTCGTCGGCGCCGCGCACCAGGCTCTGCCGCAGGCCGCCGGTGGACCAACGCAGCGGGGCGTCCTCCTGCCAGACGGCGGTGCGGTCGTCGGCCTTGTAGAGGCCGAACCGCAGGGGGTGCTTGTACACCCGCAGCACCAGGTCCTTGGAGCGGATGCCGTAGTAGTCGCCGGCGTCGAAGGTGCTGGTGGCGCGCTGGAGTTCGGGCTGCTTGCGGATGATGGTGCTGCCGGCCGGGTCGGTGAGCACGCCGTCCGGGGCGGCGCGCAGGCGCAGCTGGTCGTCGGCGAGGAAGTCGACCTTGGCCTTGAGGGGGCCGGCGGCGATGTCGTAGCTGCCCTGGCCGCCGCCGAAGGAGGTCAGGTCGCCCGCGTCGGTGGTCTGCGGCAGGTAGGCGCGGCCGGTGAAGGAGCCGCCGTGGACGTCGTAGGGCACGACCAGCACGTGGTAGGTGCCGGAGGCCTGCGGGATCACCGTCGCCTCGGGGTCGGCGGTGCCGGCGCTCTCGGCGACCTCCTTGCCGGCGGCGTCGTAGACGTAGAGGTCGAAGTCCTCGGTGGGGTCCTGCCACTGGATCGAGAGCGGCACGCCGCCCTCCGGGTTGTCGGCCCAGTAGCCGGCCGGCACGTCGACGGTCAGGTCGAAGCGGCCGCAGACGGTGCCGCCCGGGTCCTGGGCGGCCGACGGGCAGCTGGTCGCGCCGCCGAGCGTCCCCTTGGCGTACGCCGGGCTCTGCCAGGTGGTGCTCGGGTGGCCCTGGTCGAGGACGGCGGAGGCGGGGGCCGCCGCCCGGGCCGGGAGGGCGGGCCCGGCGACGGCGGCGAGGCTGGTCAGGGCCGCCGCGAGGGCGGCCCTTCGGAGGTGGGGGCGGAGTAAGCGCACGGGGTTCTCCTGTCGGCTGGGGGAGCGGTGCGGGAGCACGGCCGGGGATCGTGGCCGGCAGCGGCAGCGGCAGCAGTGGCGTGGCCGGGGCCGGGCACGGTCAGGGGGCGAGCAGGCGCAGCAGCCGGGCGACTTCGGCGGCCACGGCCTCCCGGGCGGGGGAGAGGTAGCGGCGGGTGTCGACGGCCTCGGGGTGGGCGCCGAGGTGGGCGCGGACGGCCCCGGTGAACACCCGGTTGAGCCGGGTGCCGATGTTGACCTTCGTCATGCCGGCCCGGACGGCCTCGGCCAGGCCCGCGTCACCGACGCCGGAGGAGCCGTGCAGGACCAGCGGGACGGGCACGGCCGCGCGCAGCCGGGCGATCAGCGCGAGGTCGAGGACGGCGTCCCGGGTGGCCATCGCGTGCGAGCTGCCCACCGCCACCGCCAGCGCGTCGACCCCGGTCGCGGCGACGAAGTCCCGTGCCTGGTCCGGATCGGTGCGCACGCCGGGCGCGTGGGCGCCGTCCTTGCCGCCGATCTCGCCGAGCTCGGCCTCCACCTGGACGCCCCACGCGTGGCAGCGGCCCACGACGTCCCGGGTCGCGGCGACGTTCTCCTCGTACGGCAGGGCGGAGCCGTCGAACATCACCGAGCCCAGGCCCAGCCCGACGGCCTCGCGCACCAGCTCGGCCGACTCCGCGTGGTCGAGGTGGACGGCGACCGGGACGCTCGCCGCGCGGGCGATCGACAGCGCGGCGAGCGCGATCGGTTCGAGCCCGCCGTGGTACCGGGCGGTGTTCTGGCTGATCTGCAGGATCACCGGCCGCCCGGCGGCCTGCGCCCCGGCGACGATCGCCTGGGCGTGCTCGATCTGCACGACGTTGAACGCCCCGGCACCGGCGCCCCGTTCGGCGGCCGTGCGGACGATCTCGGCGGTCGGGGTGAGCGGCACGGGGTTCCTCCACGGGGACGGCGGGGAGCAGGCGCGGCGGTCGGGCACAGCGGGAGTCAGGTACAGCGGGGATCGGGCACAGCGGGGATCGGGCAGAGCGGGGATCGGGCGGGGCGGGACCGGGCAGGCGGCGGTCAGGCGCGCTGCCGGTCGCCGAGGACGACCGACCGGGTGAGGTGGCGCGGCCGGTCCGGGTCGGCGCCGCGTGACCAGGCCACCGCGACGGCCAGCCGCTGGGCCCGGACGAGCTCGGCCAGCGGGTCCGACTCCGTCGCGGCGTCGCCGGATTCGGCGACCAGGAGGGCGCCGGCCCGGGTGATGTCCTCGGCGAGTCCGGCGGGCGCCGGGCCGAACACCCAGGTCACCCGGCCCGGCGCGGCGATGCTGATCGGGCCGTGCCGGTACTCCATCGCCGGGTACGCCTCCGTCCAGGCGCCCGCCGCCTCGCGCATCTTCAGCCCGGCCTCCAGCGCCAGCCCGTACGTCCAGCCGCGTCCGAGGAAGGTGAACTGCTCGGCGCCGCACAGCTCGGCGGGCAGCGGCGCCGTGACGGCGCGTTCGGCGTCCAGGACGGCCCGGGCCAGCGGGCGGACGCCGTCCGGCCGCGCGCCCTCGGCCTCCAGGTGGGCCCGCAGCAGGGCGAGCACGCTGGTGGCGAAGCGGGTCTGCACCACCGAGCGCTCGTCCGCGAAGTCCAGCACGGCGACGGCGTCGGCGAGTGCCATGACCGGGGTGGCGGGGTCGGCGGTGACGGCTGTGGTGGGCACTCCGGCCGCCCGGGCGTGGCCGAGCAGGTCGAGCACCTCGGTCGTGGTGCCGGAGCGGGAGATGGCCAGGATCCGGTCGTACTCGCGGCCGGGCGGGAACTCCGACGCGGCGAAGGCGTCCGTGGTGCCGTGGCCGCCGCCCTCGCGCAGGGCCGCGTAGGCCTGGGCCATGAACCAGGAGGTGCCGCAGCCGACGACGGCGACCCGCTCGCCGCGGCGGGGCAGCGCGTCGGCGTGCCGGGGCAGGGCGTCGGCGGCGCGGCGCCAGCAGTCCGGTTGCGAGGCGATCTCGGCGGCGGTGTGCGAGGGCGAGGCGGCGGCGGTGCCGGCGGGTGTGGCGGAGGTCATGCGGCGGGCTCCTTCGGAGGGGCGGCGGCGGGGGCGTTCGACCGGTGGGCGTGGTCGGCTACTTGACCGATCCGGCGGTCAGTCCGGCGACCACGTGCCGCTCGATCACGGCGAACAGCACCACGACCGGCACGATCGCGACGACCGATCCGGCGAACAGGTAGTTCCACTCGACGGTGTAGTTGCCGATGAAGCTGTTGATCCCGACGGTGAGCGGTTGGCTGCGCGGCTCGGTGGACAGGGTCAGGCCCATCACGAACTCGTTCCAGGCCGAGATGAAGGTGAAGATCACCGCGGTGACCACGCCGGGCATGGCCAGCGGCAGGACCACCCGGCGCAGCGCGCCGAGCCGGCCGAGGCCGTCGAGCAGCGCGGCCTCCTCCAGCTCCACCGGGATGGACGAGATGTAGGCGGTGAGGATCCAGACCGCGAAGGCCAGGTTGAAGGCGGCGTTGCAGAGGATCAGGGTCCAGACCGAGTTGAGCATGTCGAGCCGGTAGAACTCGCGGTAGAGGCCCACCAGCAGCGAGGTGGGCTGGAACATCTGGGTGACCAGGACGAGCAGCAGGAAGAGCCGCCGGCCCCGGTACCGGACCCGGGCGGTGTAGTACGCGGCGGGCAGGGCGACCAGCAGGGCCAGCAGGGTCGAGCCGCCGGCGACCAGCAGGGTGACCCGCAGGTTGCCGCCGAGGGTCGACTCGCGCCACACGCCGACGAAGTTCGACCAGGCGAAGTGGTGCGGCAGGTAGCTCGCGTCGCGCAGTTCGTCGGCCGGGCGCAGCGCGGTGACGACCATCTCCAGGTACGGGAGCAGGAAGAGGGCCGCCAGCAGCCAGGCGACGGCGGCCAGCACGACGGTGCGCGGCCGGATCGGGCGGCCGCTGCGCCGGGCTCTCAACTCTCCTCCTCGTTCCAGCGGCTGACCTTCAGGAAGACCAGGACCATCAGCACCACCAGGGCGAAGTTGACCACCGACATGGCGGCGGACTCGCCGATGTCGGTGCTCTTCAGCTGGTACATGAACACCGTGGTGGTGGCGGTGTCGCTGCTCGGGCCGCCCTGGGTCATGCCCCAGATGACGGGGAAGGAGTTGAAGACGTTGATCAGGTTGATGACGACGCCGACCAGGAACGCGGGGCGCAGCAGCGGCAGGGTGATCCGCCGGTAGGTCTGCCAGGTCGAGGCGCCGTCCACCCGGGCCGCCTCGTACACGTCGGCGGGGACGGTCTGCAGGCCGGCGAGCAGGGTGTAGGTGGTGAACGGCAGCGAGACGAAGACCGCGACGAACACCATCCAGGGCCAGGCCGTCGAGGGGTCGCCGAGCCAGTCCCGGGGGCCGTCGATCAGCCCGAGGTCGGTCATGGCGGTGTTGAGCACGCCGGCCGTCCGGTCGAGCATCCACTTGAAGCCGATGGAGGTCATCAGCACGGACGCGGCCCAGGGGGCGATCAGGGCCCAGCGGGCGTACCGGCGGCCCGGGAAGCGCTGGTCGAACAGCTGGGCGAGGCCGAGCGAGAGCAGCATGGTCAGGCCGACCACGGCGGCCGTCCAGGCCACCGTGGCGAGCAGGACGTGGCCGAGGTCGGTCTCGCCGAACAGCTTGCGGTACTTGTCCAGCCCGGCGGAGCCGCGGACGAAGCCGCTGGTGCTGATGCGCAGGAAGGAGGTGCGGACCATCTCGTAGACGGGCCACAGCACGACGGCGAGGATCAGCAGGACGGCCGGCGCGATCCAGGGCAGCGGCCCGAGCCGGCCCGGGCGGGTGCCCCGGGGTGCGGGGCGGCGCGGGCGGGGGCGGCCCGGGGGTGCGGGGCGGCGCGCGGTGTCGGCGGGCGCCGCCGGGGAGTCGGTGGTCACGGGGATGCCTTTCGAGGGCTTCGCGGGTGCACGGGTGCACGGGTTCGCGGGTGCACGGCCTCGCGGGCCGTACCCGGGCCGCTACTTGTTCGCGACGGCGTCCTGGGCCTTCTTCTGCAGGTCGCCGAGGACCTTGGCCGGGTCGCCCGAGACGGCGGCGCCGATGCCCTTCTTGAGCTCGGCCGAGACGGCGTCCCAGCTGGTGTCGCCGAGCGGGTAGAAGACGGCGTGCGGCAGCAGGGCGAAGAACGGTTCGAGGTCCTTGTGCTTGCCGCTCGCGGTCATGTCGCTCAGGGCGCTCTGGGTGACCGGCATCAGGTTGTAGGTCTCGTCGAACTTGAGCAGGTTGTCCTTGGTGTACGCGAAGTCGAGGAACTTCCTGATCTGGTCGCGGTGGCCGTTCTTCTTGAAGGCCATCATCCAGTCCGCCACGCCGAGCGTGGAGGCGAGCGGGCCCGCCTTGCCGGGGACGGGGACGATGCCGTAGTCGACCTTGCCGGTCTGGGCCATCTGGATCAGCGACGGGTGGCCGTTGAGCATGGCGGCCTTGCCCGCCGCGAAGTCGGCGAAGGCGGTCTTGCGGTCGGTGGTGGCCGGGTTGGGGTAGGTGAGGCCGGGGCCGACCAGGTTGGCCTTGAGCCAGCCGAAGGTGTCGATGTCGGCCTGGCTGTTCAGGGTGTAGGCGCCGTCCTTGCCGGTGGGGCCGCCGCCGTTGCCGAGCTCCCAGAGCATGCTCTCGCCCTGGGCCTCCTCCGGGCCGAGCGGCAGCGCGTACGGGGTGACGCCGGGCACCTTGGCCTTGATCTGTTCGGCGTCCTTGCGCAACTCCTCCCAGGTGGTGGGCGGTTGGTCGATGCCCGCCTGCTGGAAGACGGCCTTGTTGTAGAACAGGGCGCGGGAGGAGGAGACGAACGGGATGCCGTACTGCACGCCCTTGACCTCGCCGGCCTTGGCGAAGCTGTCGATGAGGTCGGCCCGGGTGGCGGGCGACAGTACGTCCTCGGCCTTGTAGAGGAGGTCGTCGGCGACCTTGTCGGCGTAGCCGCCGGTCTGCAGGACGTCCGGCATGTTGCCGCTCTGGATCATCGTCTTGACCTGCTTGTCGATGTCGTTCCAGTTCACCACCTGGACATCGACCTTGATGTCCGGATTGGCCGCGGTGAACGCGGTGGCGACGTCGTTCCAGTAGGTCTTCGAGCTGTTGGACTCCTTGTCGCCGTAGTCGGCGGCGACCAGTTTGAGCGTCACCTTGCCGTCGGCGCCGGTCCCGTCGCCGCTTCCGCCGCTGCCGCTTCCGCAGGCGGTGAGGGCGAGGGCGCCGAGGGCGCACGCCGTGGAGAGGGCCAGCACACGTGTCTTCACCGCAGTTACCGCCTTCGTACGCGCTTGATCGATTGATCCGAGATGCTTGAAGGAAGCTTGTTTCGAGCAGGTCCGAACGAGCTTGATGCGTCAGGGAGTTCCGTGTCAACCGTCCGGGCAGCAGAAAGCCCGGCCGGGGCGGCCCCGGCCGGGCTTCGGGTGCGGCGTCGGGTGCGGCTTCGGGTGCAGGGGAGTCAGGCGCGCAGGACCCGCACCCCGCAGCCGGTGATCGCCTCCTCCTGATCGTCCGTCACCTCGTCGTCGGTGACCAGGTCGTGGACCTCGGCGAGCGGGCAGATCTTGGCGAAGGTGACCCGGCCGATCTTGGTGCTGTCGGCCAGCACCACCGAGCGCGCACTGCTGCGCAGGAACGCGCGGTCGGTCTGGGCCTCCATCTCGTCGTGCGTGGTGCAGCCCTCCTGGGCGGTCAGGCCGTCCACGCCGATGAAGGCGAGGTCGAGGTGGTACTGGGCGAGCATCCGGTCGGCGGCCGGCCCCACCAGTTCGTAGCTGGTGGTGCGGGCGATGCCGCCGACCACCACCAGGCGGACGTCCGGCCGGACGATCAGGTCGGCCGCGATGTTCACGGCGTTGGTGACGATGGTGATCCCGCCGCGCTCGGCGAGCACCCGGGCCAGCTCGCTCGTCGTCGTGCCGCCGGTGAGGCCCACCACCGCGCCGTCCGGCACCAACCGGTCGGCCGTCAGCGCGATCCGCCGCTTCTCCGCCTGCCGCGTGCCGTGCTTGTGGCGCAGCGGGAGTTCGAGGTTGACGGCACCGGTGACCGCCCCGCCGCGGGTGCGGTGCAGCAGCCCCTGGTCGTGCAGCTCCTGCAGGTCGCGGCGGACGGTGGCCGCCGATACCTGCAGGAGCCCGGCCAGCTCGTGCACATCGGCGCTGCCCGTCTCGGTGAGGTGCGCGAGGATCCGGGAGGTGCGGTCAGCTTTGAGCATGACGGAAGTCTAGTGCCGCCCGCGCGAGGGACGATCTTTGCGCGGAACTGCTTGCAGCGGGAGCCGTGCCGTCGCCGGGGACGGCAACGCGTAGGGCGGGGACGGCGACGCGCAGGGCGGGGACGGCGACGCGTAGGGCGGGGACGGCCGAAGCCGTCCCCGCCCCCGCACGTGCTGCTACTCGGTGCGCAGTTCCAGCACCAGGCACTGTTCGTCACCGGGCAGCCCCGGCGCGGCGGGCGAGCCGCCCCGGCCGCCGGGCGGTGTGACCGTCAGGCGCAGCCCCGCCGGGGAGGGGACGGCCGTCGTGGTGGCGGGCCGGCCGTCCGGGGTGGTGATCGTGGGCTGCGGTGTGCCGGCGGGCAGCAGGAGGTCGAGCGGCTGCGGGTGGGTGCTGTGCACGGTCGCACCGGTCAGGCGGCCGGCGGCCCAGCGCAGGTCGACGGTGAGGCCGCCGCGGGCGCGCAGGCCCTGGACGTGGCCGGTCGGCCAGGCCGTGGGCAGGGCCGGGAGCAGCCGCAGGACGCCGTTGTGGCTCTGCAGCAGCATCTCGGCGACGGCGGCGGTGGCGCCGAAGTTGCCGTCGATCTGGAAGAGGTCCGGCGGGTGCAGGCCGAACAGGTTGGGGGCGGAGTGGTCGGCCAGCAGACCGCGCACGCTGCGGTGGGCGAGGTCGGCGTCGCCGAGGCGGGCGGCGAGGGCGGCGACCCAGGCCAGGCTCCAGCCGGTCGATCCGCCGCCGTGGTCGAGGCGGCGGGCCAGGGCGAGCCGTGCCGATTCGGCGCCGGCCGGGTCGGTGAGCGGGTCGACGGCGCTGCCGGGGTAGAGGCCGTAGAGGTGGGAGAGGTGGCGGTGGCCGGGGTCCTCCTCGGGGAGGTCCTCCCACCATTCGAGCAGCCGGCCGTCCTCGGCGGTCCGCGGGGGCCGCAGCCGGTCGCGCGCGGTGTCGAGTTCGTCGGCGAGGTCGGTGTCCACCCCGAGGAGGCGGGCAGCGTCGGCGGTGTTGGCGAACAGTTCCGCGGTCAGCCAGTGGTCCATGGTGGCCGCGGCGGAGACGGCGGCGAGGGTGCCGTCGGGCAGCCGGAAGTGGTGCTCGGGGGAGGTGGACGGGCAGGTGACCAGGTGGCCGTCCCGGTCCTCGGTGAGGAAGTCCAGCAGGAAGCGGGCGGCGCCGCGCATCAGCGGGTAGGCGCGGCCGGCCAGGAAGTCGCGGTCCCCGGCGAAGAGGTGGTGCTCCCACAGGTGCGCGCAGAGCCAGGCGGCGGCCATCGGCCAGTTCGCCCAGGAGGGCGAGCCGGAGACGGGGTTGGCGGCGCGCCACAGGTCCACGTTGTGGTGGACGGTCCAGCCGCCGGTGCCGTAGTAGGCGGCGGCGGTCCGGGCGCCGGTGCGGGCCAGGTCGGCGATCAGGTCGAAGAGCGGTCCGTGGCAGGGGGCGAGGCCGGTGGTCTCGGCGTGCCAGTAGTTCATCTGCAGGTTGATGTTGGTGGTCCAGTTCGAGTTCCACGGTGGGGCGGTCTCGGTGTTCCAGATCCCCTGCAGGGTGGCGGGCTGGCTGCCCGGGCGTGAGGAGGCGATCAACAGGTAGCGGCCGTAGGCGAATTGGAGGGCGGTCAGGCCGGGGTCCGTGCCGCCGGCCCGGACGGCGGCCAGCCGTTCGTCGGTGGGCAGGTCGTGTTCGGGCAGGTCGTCGGCGCCCGGCGTGCCCGGACCGTCGTCGGCCAGGCGCAGCGTGGTGGCGCGGAACAGCCGCCGGTGGTCGGCGAGGTGGTCGGCGAGCAGCTGCCCGTACGGTCGGGCGGCGGCCGCGTCCAGGCGCGCCTCGATCTGCTCCGCCGGTCCGTCGTGGGGGCCGGCCGGGGGTTCGGTGTGGCCGCGGTAGCCCGTTTCGGCGGCGACCAGCAGCAGCACCTCGTCGGCGCCGCGCACCGTCACCGCGCCCGCCGTGCGCTCGACCCGGCCGCCGGTGGCCACCACCCGGAGGCCGGCCGCGAAGCCCGTGCCCTCGTCGGGGCGGTAGCGGACGGGGTCCGGTTCGTCGAACGCCACGTGCGCGGGGGCGCGGCCGGTGAGGAGCAGGCGGTCGGGGCCGGCGCCGCCGACGCGCGCGTCCGGGTGCGGGGTGTCGAAGCGGGCGGTGAGGTCGATCCGGCCGGGGACGGACGAGGTGATCCTGGTGACCAGGACGTCGGCCGGGGCCGACACGTGGGACTCGCGCAGGATCCGTGCGTCGCCGCTGCGGTAGGAGACGCGGTGGACGGCCTCGTCGAGGTCCAGTGCGCGCAGGTAGTCGTCCGACGGCCCGTCGCCGAGCGCCAGCCGGAGGGTGGCGAGCGGCTGGTAGGCCTCGGTGAACGGGCCCTGCATCCGGGTCGCCAGGGCCTCGGCGCGGGCGTGGTCGCCGTCGGTCAGGACGGCGGTGCGCAGCTCGGCGAGGTGCTCGGCGGCGTCGGCGCGGTCGTGCGGGCCGGGGCCGCCGGACCAGAGGGTGTCGGCGTTGAGGTGGACGGTCTCGCCCGTGCCGGAGGGGTCGGCGCCGCCGCCGAGGAACAGTGCGCCGAGCCGGCCGTTGCCCAGCGGCAGTGTCTCCAGGAAGGAGCCGGCCGGTCGGCGGTACCAGAGGCGGTCGTGGCCGGAGGCCTGGGCGGACGACAAGGTCGGTGTCCTTTCGGAGGGGCGAGGCGCCCGGCCGGGCCGGTGGGCCGGGTCAGCGGCCGCCGACGGGGCCGGTGCTGGCCCGGACGACCAGCTCGGGGCGCAGCAGCTGGATCGAGTTGGCCGGGCTGCCCGAGCGGGTGAGGGCGCGCAGCAGCAGCTCGACCGCCTCCCGGGCCATCTCCCGCTTGGGAATGGAGACGCTGGTGAGGGCCGGGCGGGCCACACCGACCTCCGGGTTGTCGTCGTGCCCGACGATCGACAGGTCGTGCGGGACGGAGCGGCCCGCGGCCCGGGCGGCCTCCAGGGCGCCGAGGGCGAGGACGTCGTGGGTGGCGAACAGCGCGGTGGTGCCGGGGTCGGCCGTCAGCGCCGTCGTCGCCGCCGCGAAGCCGCCCGCGGGGGTGGGCTCGGGTGCCGTGTGGACGGCCTCGTCGGGGACGGTGAGGCCGTCGGCGGCGAAGGCGCGCCGGAAGCCGGCCACCCGCGGGGCGTGGTCGGGGCTGGCGAGCACGGCGACGCGTTCGTGTCCGAGTTCGCGCAGGTGGCGTCCGGCCAGGAAGCCCGCCCGCTCGTAGTCGATGGTGACCACGGGGAAGCGGTCGGGGGCGTCGGTCTCCCAGGCGCACAGGGCGACGGGGAAGGACGCCTCGGCCAGCAGCGGCAGGTGGTCGATCAGGTCGCGGTCGCCCGCGATCAGCAGCGCGTCCACCGAGCGGCTGGTCAGTCCGGCCAGGTGGCGCTTGGCGCGTTCGCCGTCGAGCCGGGTGGTGCAGAGCAGCAGGTGGTAGCCGTTCTCGTCGAGGACGTCCTCGACCTCCTCGACGATGTCGGCGTAGAAGGAGCCCGTCACGGTGGGGACGAACAGGCCGACCGTCCGGGTGGCGCCGGTGGCGAGGGAGCGCGCGACCAGGTTGGGGGTGTACCCCAGTTCCTCGATCGCGGCGCGCACCCGGGCGGCGGTCGCCGGGCTCACGGCGCCGCGCCCCCGGATGACGTTGGAGACGGTCTGCTTCGTGACCCCGGCACGCTCGGCCACGTCCTGCATCGTCACCATGGCTGGATACCTCGCATTTACCGGTCAACTTGCTTTCGGTGAAACGTAGGGCACCGGTGACGAGGCGTCAAGGTTGACTCAACTCCCCGCATGGCCGGTGACTTGAGGATTCGTCGACGGGCCGATGCCGAGGTAGTGCCGGCCGGAAGCGGATTCTGCAAGGACTCTTGATTTACCGGTCAACCCGACCGTATCGTCCCAGCCAACCAGCCGCTCCCCGCCGTCCGTCGGGCCCGGCTGACGAAACGTCTGCGCGGCATCTCGCGCCTCCGAGAGGAACCACCCATGGGTAGAACAACGATGTCCGCTGCCCGCATCGTCGGCGCGGCCACCGCCGCCGCACTCGTGCTCGGCGTGAGCGCCTGCGGCAGCGGCTCGGGGAGCGACGCGAAGGCCGCCGGCAACTTCACCTACTGGTCGATGTGGCGCGCGGACGAGCCGCAGGCCAAGGTCATCAAGGCCGCGATCGACGACTTCACCGCCGCCACCGGCGCCAAGGTGAACGTCACCTGGGCCGGCCGGGACATCGCCAAGAAGATCGGCCCGGCGATCGCCGCCAACCAGGCGCCGGACCTGTGGGACGAGTCCGACGACAAGGTCTACGGCACCACCGCCGCGGCCGGCCAGGCCCTGGACCTCTCGCCGGTGCTGCAGCTGCAGGTGCCGGAGGAGAACGTCCCGGTCTCCCAGGTCATCCCGGCCAAGTACTTCGACATGCTGCCGAAGGACCCGTCCGGCTCGAACCACTACGTGATCCCGTACGAGGTCGTCACCAACGCGATGTTCTACAACGCGGCCGACCCGGCGGTCACCGCGGCCATGCCGACCCCGCCCACCGACTGGGCCGGGCTGCTCAAGGTCTGCGACGCGCTGAAGGCGGCCGGCAAGGCCTGCATCGCCTCCGAGGGCGAGGACCCGTGGACCAACGGGCTGTTCTTCGACTACCTGCTCAACGGCGCCGGGGTGAACGTCTCCGAGCTCTCCGCCGACAAGTCCGGCGCGACCTGGGACAACCCGGCGGTCCTCGGCGCGGCGCAGAAGGTGGAGCAGCTGGTCAAGGGCGGCCACCTGATCGAGGGCTACGACGCCACCAAGTTCCCGGCCCAGGAGACCAACTGGACGGCCGGCAAGGCCGCCTTCTACATGGACGGCAACTACGTCACCTCCGAGATCGCCAAGCAGGTCCCGGCCGGCTGGAAGACGGCGTCGATCCTGCCGCCCACCGCGAAGGCCCCGGACGCCGGCCTGTTCGGCTTCGCCATCCCCAAGCGCGCCAAGAACGCCGCCGCCGCGCAGAAGTTCATCGCCTTCTTCCTGCAGAAGAAGCACCTGTCCGGGATCTCCACCACCGCGCTGAACATCACCCCGCGCACCGACATCCCGGCCCCGGCCGAACTGGCCGACGTCCAGAAGACCCTGGAGGCCCCGACCCTGCGCCTCAGCTTCGACGGCGTCGGCGGCAGCTGGCTGCCCAAGGTCCTGAACGAGAACTACCTGGACTTCTGGCACGGCAAGACCACGGCCGCCCAGTTCGTCGCCAAGTGCAAGGCCGACCAGGTCACCTACTGGCAGACGCAGGGCTGACGGTGGCGACGACGATCGACGACCCGCCCCGGACGGACCCCGCCCGGGGCCGGCCCGAGCGTGCCGCACGGCCCGGCGTCGGCCCGCTGGAGCGCCAGCGCCGCCGGGTGTTCTGGCCGTTCACCGCGCCCGCGCTGATCGTGTACGCGGTGCTGTTCGTCGCCCCGGTCGGCTACGCCCTGTGGACCAGCCTGTACAAGTGGGACGGCATGGGCGAGATGGACTGGCGCGGTCTGCAGAACTACACCCTGCTGTTCCGCGACCCGAGGTTCCGCACCTCCCTGTTCAACACGCTCGAACTGATGGTCATCGGCGGCACGATCACCTTCGTGCTCAGCTTCGCGCTGACGCTGGTGCTGCGCGAGATGCGGGCCAGGCTCTTCGCCCGGTCGGTGCTGTTCTTCCCCTCGCTGGTCAACGGCATGGTCTTCGGCATCGCCGCCGGGTTCCTGTTCTCGCCCACCGGCCCGGTGAACCAGGCGCTGAAGCTCTTCGGGGTGACCACGCCGCCCAAGTGGCTGTCGACGGACAACCTGCTCCCGATGGTCCTGGGGACCCTGGTCTGGACGGCGACCGGCTACTACACCTCCATCATCATGGCGGCGGTCGACCAGATCCCGGACTACCTCTACGAGGCGGCCGAACTCGACGGCGCCGGCCCCTTCCAGCGCTTCCGGCACATCACCCTGCCGTGCGCCTGGGACGTCATCGCGGTCTGCGCGGTGCTGTGGACCGTCAGCTCGGTGAAGATCTTCGAGCTGATCCTGCTCTACGGCGGCAGCACCAACGCCTATCCGCCGGTGAGCAGTTGGAACACCGCCGTGTACGTGTACGCCGAGGCCTTCCCGCAGGGCACCGTCCCCCGGCTGGGCATGGCCACCGCCGCCGCGATCGTCAGCCTGGCCATGGTCACCCTGATCACCGTCGTGCTGCGCCGCCTGCTGCGCCGCGATCCGATCGAGTACTGACCCCTCGCGTCCCGGCCCCCCACACCGCAACGGAAAGGTCACCACCCGTGCGACGCAGTAACCGACCCACCGGACTCGCGAGCAGGATCGGCACGGCCGCCGTCTGGATCGTCGTCGCCGCCGACCTGCTGCTGGTCCTGTGGGTCCTGCTGACCTCGCTGCGCAGCGGCCCCGACATCCTGCAGCACGGCTTCGGCCTGCCGACCAGCCCGAAGACCGAGAACTACACCACCGCGCTCGACGAGGGCGGCTTCGCGCAGGCGGCGCTCAACAGCGTGCTCACCGCCGGCCTGTCCTCCGTGGTCGCCGTCGCGCTGGCCGCCCCCTGCGCGTACGCCCTCGCCCGGCGCCGCTCGCGGACCTCCTCGGCGCTGACGATGACCTTCGCGATGGGCCTCGGCGTGCCCGGACAGGTCCTGGTGGTGCCGCTGTTCGTCGGCCTGTCCCGGGTGGACCTGACCGACAGCGACCTCGGCCTGGGCCTGGTCTACGTCGGCCTGGCGATGCCGTTCACGGTCTTCCTGCTGACCGGCTTCTTCAGCGGCATCCCCGGCGTGCTGGAGGAGGCCGCCGTGCTGGACGGTGCCGGCCCGCTGCGCACCTTCGTCCAGGTGGTGCTGCCGGTCGCCCGCGGCGGGCTGGTCACCGCCTTCCTGCTGCAGTTCATCACCGCCTGGAACGAGACCCTGTTCGCCCTCGTCCTGACGAACAGCCAGGGGAGGATCACCCTCCCGGTGGCACTCTCCTCGTTCGTCGCGGCACAGCAGTTCAACGGCCTGGACTTCGGCACCATGTTCGCCGGAGTCTGCATCATCCTCGCCCCGATGATCGCGCTCTTCTCCTGGATGGGCTCGCGGATCATCCAGGGCATGACAGTTGGGATCGGCAAGTGACCTCGACCCTGCGCACCGACCTGCTCCGCATCGACGGCGCCCCCGACCCGGTCGGCGGCACCCTGCCGATCCTGCACGGCCTGGCCCGGCAGACCGGCGCCGGCGCCGGGGTCGACGACGAGATGCGCCGCAACCTGGCGTACGGGGTGCCCGACACCCTGCTGCCGTACACCCGGCAGGGCGGGTACGGCCGCGTCCGCGCCGAACGCGAACTCCCCTGCGTCGTCCTGGAGAACGAGCACCTCACCGCGACCTTCCTGCCCTCCCTCGGCGGGCGGCTGTGGTCCCTGGTCCACCGGCCGAGCGGACGGGAGCTGCTGCACCGCAACCGGATCCTCCAGCCCGCCAACCTCGCCCTGCGGGACGCCTGGCTGGCCGGCGGCGTGGAGTGGAACCTCGGCGCCACCGGGCACTGGCCGCTGACCTGCGAACCGCTGCACGCCGCCCGGGTGACCGCGCCCGACGGCACCCCGGGCCTGCGGATGTACGCCTTCGAGCGGCTTCGGCGCCTCGTCCTGCGGATGGACACCTGGCTGCCCGCCGGTTCCCCGGTGCTGTACGTCCACATCGCCGTGCACAACCCGTCGCCGACCGAGACGCCGGTCTACTGGTGGTCCAACATCGCCGTGCCCGAAGACCGGGACGTCCGCGTCCTCGGCCCGGCCGACCACGCCTTCCACTGCGACTACGTCAGCGACCTGCGCCGGGTGCCCTTCCCGCAGGTCGACGGCGCCGACCGCAGCTACCCCGGCCGGGTGCCGCGCGCCGCCGACTACTTCCTCGACCTCCCCGCCGGCCGCCGCCCCTGGATCGCCGCGCTGGACCGCACCGGCGCCGGGCTCGTCCAGACCTCCACCGCACGGCTGCGCGGCCGCAAGCTGTTCTGCTGGGGCACCGGCACCGGCGGCAAGCACTGGCAGGAGTGGCTCTCCGGCCCGGACTCCGCCTACCTGGAGATCCAGGCCGGCCTGGCCCGCACCCAGCTGGAACACCTGCCGATGCCGGCCGGTGCCACCTGGTCCTGGACCGAGGCGTACGGGCTGCTGCAGGCCGATCCCGCCGCCGTGCACGGGAGTTGGGAGGACGCCCGGGAGGCCGCCGGCGAGGCGCTGGACCGGCTCGTCCCGCCGCTGGAGCTGGAGCTGGCCGACGCGCTGGCCGACCGGTTCGGCGAGCCCGAGGAACTGCTGTCCGCGGGCGGCGGCTGGGCCGCGCTGGAGATCGAGGCCGGCGCTCTGCCCGCCTCGCCCCTCCTGCCCTTCGGCGAGCCGGCGGCCGCCCAGGAACCCTGGCGCCAACTCCTCAAGACCGGCACGCTCCCGGTCTGCGACCCGCCGGCCGAGCCGGTCACCGGGGCGCACTGGCGGCTGCTGCTGGAGGGCGACGCGACCGACTGGCACGCGCTGTACCAGCTCGGACTGCTGCGCCTGGCGGCCGGGGAGCGGGAGTCCGCCCGCGAGGCGTTCGAGCGCTCCGTCGCCGCGCAGGCCTCGCCCTGGGCACTGCGCTCGCTCGCCTTCCTCACCCCCGAGCCGCAGCAGGCCGCCGACCTGATGCTCGCGGCCCACCGACTCCGCCCCGAACTGCGGGAGTTGACGATCGAGATGCTGGAGTCGCTGCGCCGCGCCGAGCGCCCCGCCGACGCGCTCGCAGTGATCGCGGAACTCTCCCCGGCCGACCGCGCGCACGGCCGGATCAGGCTGGCCGAGGCGGAGGCGGCGCACGCCTCCGGCGACGACGACCTGGTCCGGCGCCTGCTGGCCGAGGGCATCCAGGTCGACACCATGCGCGAGGGCGAGCTCTCCCTGGACACCCTCTGGCTCGCCGTCCACCCCGGCACGCCGGTGCCGCCGCAGTACGACTTCCGGATGGCCGACGGCTGATCCCCGGCCGATCGACGGCTGAACGCCGTCCCCCAGACCACTCTCCCGTTCCGCACCCCCCACCGCAGGGGCGCAACGGTGCGCCCCGCCACGGAAGAGGAGTACCTGTGTCACCACGACGCACCAGATGGGCCCGCGCCCTCACCGTCACCACCCTGGCGGCGCTCGGCGCCGGCACCCTGGCCGCCGCCCCGGCGCCCGCCGAGAACCCGGCCGTCGGCAAACCGGCCCCCACCACGTACACGGTCTCGCTCGGCAGGACCGGCTCGTACGCCTACCCCGACGACACGCCCGCCGGTGTCTACACCGACAAGGACGGCACGTTCTACTTCCAGCAGTCCCACTCGCTGTACGGCGCGAAGGACCCCCGGGAGTGGAGCTTCTACACCGGCGCGGACTTCGAGAGCGCCACCAGGTCGGCCGCGATCAGCGACGCCGTCAACCCCGCCGACCCGGCCGACCGGAACAACGACACCACGGCGCGGTGCAACAACAGTGTCACCGGCGTGCAGTCCACCAACGCGCCACAGGGCTCCGGCTACTCCCAGCGCAACTTCTGCGACCTGGTCGGGGTCTGGGTCGACCCGGACACCGGCGACTGGTACGGGCTGGTGCACAACGAGTTCACGCCGCAACCCTTCGGCGACGGCCTGCACTACGACTCCATCGACTACGCCGTCTCCACCGACCAGGGCCGGACCTGGACCATCAAGGACCACGTCATCACCTCCCCGTACAGCACCGTCCGGGGCGACAACGCGGCCTTCCCCAACCAGACCTACGACTACGGCGACGGCGACCCCCGCCTGTTCGTCGACACCGCCTCGGGCTACTTCTACGTCTACTACGGCTCCCGGATCGTCCCCAAGGCCGGCGTCGGCGGCTCCAACGGCGGCCTGGCCCACGTCGCGCGCGCCCCGATCGCGGGGAAGATGGCGCCCGGCTCCTGGCAGAAGTGGTACGACGGCACCTGGTCCCAGCCGGGCCGGGGCGGCCTGGAGAGCAACATGGTGCCGGCCACCCCGACCGCGCCGACCGGGTACACCCCACCCGCGAACGACTACCACCCGAGCACCCCGGGCTCCGTGGACCAGCAGGTCAAGGCCGGGCAACTCCCCGCCAAGTCACCGCTGTTCATCATGAACATCGCCTACGACGCCCACCTGGGCCTGTACATCGGCGAACCCGAGGTGGTCTCCGGCACCGCCCCGCAGCAGTTCTACGCCACCAAGGACCTCGCCACCCAGCAGTGGAGCCTGATCGGCGACAGCGGCAGCGGCTACACCTCCGGCTCCTGGTACCGCTGGATGCTCGACCCCGCCAGCCGCACCGGCGGCACCGTCCTCGGCAAGACCTTCCGCTCGTACTGCTCCATCGCCTGCGCGACGTCCGACGGCGAGTACGCCGACATCACCATCGGCTCCTCCACCCCCGCCGCCCCGCCGGTCGACCTGACGAGGACCTACCGGATCCAGAGCGGCAACGGCCGGGTCCTCACCCAGGCCGCCGGCGGTTCCGCGGTCACCTCCGCGGCCAAGCCCGGCGGCTCCGCCCGCGAGTCCTGGCGGTTCCTGGCCCAGGGCGACGGCTCCTACCGGGTCGCCAACGCCGCCACCGGGCAGCTGCTGGGCGTCGACTCCGCCTCGACGGCCGGCCGGGCCTGGGGCGCCGCACTGACCGCCACCGCCGCCGTCGGCGGCAACGCCACCGTCGGCCAGCAGTGGTTCATCCTGCCCAGCAAGGCCGGCAAGGGCCGCTTCCAGCTGGTGAACCGTTACAGCGGCCTGGTGATCGGGATGTCCGGCACCTCCGGCCGGCTCGCCGAGACCACGCCCGCCCGCTCCTGGAGCGACACCACCGGCGGCACGGTCGGCGCCGGCCGCACCGCGGCCGAGCAGACCCTCTCCTTCGCCCCGACCGGGACGGCCCCCGAGGCGGTCGTCCTCGCCGGCCCCGGCGACCGGTCCGGCACCGTGGGCCGGGCCGCCTCGGTGCAGCTCGACGCCACCGACAGCGCCGGCAAGCCGCTCACCTTCACGGCGACCGGCCTGCCCGCCGGGCTCTCCGTCAGCCCCGCCGGCCTGATCACCGGCACCCCGACCGCCCCCGGGACGTCCACCGTCACCGTCACCGCCTCCTCCGGCACCGCGAGTGCCTCGGCCGGCTTCAGCTGGACGGTCGAGCCGGACCTCAGCGGGAACCACACGCTGACCACGGGCGGCAAGGCCCTCGACGACGCGGACGCCAGCACCACCGCCGGCAACGGGCTCATCACCTGGACGGCGTCCGGCGCCACCAACCAGCTCTGGCAGTTCCGCCGCCAGCCGGACGGCACCTACGAGCTGGTCAACGGCCTCTCGTCGATGTGCGCCGACGTCAACGGCGGCTCCACCGCCGCCGGCGCCCGGATCATCCAGTGGCCGTGCAGCGGCGGTGCCAACCAGCACTGGAAGGTCCGGCAGACGGCCGACGGCTCGTACACCGTCACCTCGGCCGCCAGCGGACTGCTGCTCACCACCGCCTCGACCGCCGACGGCGCCCCGGTGACCCAGCAGCCGGACACCGGCTCACCGCTGCAGCGGTGGTCGCTCGCCTGACCCAGGCCCGTCCGGCGGGACGGGCCTGACACCGGGCCCCGGGGGCTGCCACCCCCGGGGCCCGGCACCTCTGCCACCCCCCAGCCCGCGCACGGACGTGCGCCACAACCCAGGAGGACGTCATGGCCCACGTGGACGAAGAGATCGCGAGCCAGCCCGAGTGCTGGCAGCGCGCCCTCGACCTGGCCCCGAAGCACCTGCCCGAGCCCGGCGAACGCGTCGCGGTCGTCGGCTGCGGCACCTCGCTGTACATCGCCCAGGCCTACGCGGCGCTGCGCGAGAGCCTCGGGCTGGGGGAGACCGACGCGTTCGCCGCCTCCGAGTTCCCGGCGGCCCGGCGCTACGACCGGGTGGTGGCCCTCACCCGCTCCGGCACGACCACCGAGGTGCTGGACGCACTGGCGCGCACCCGCGACACCCCGACGGTCGCGATCACCGGCGACCCGTCCACCCCGGTCGGCGGGGCCGCCCGGCACGTGGTGGCGCTGGAGTTCGCCGACGAGAAGTCCGTCGTGCAGACCAGGTTCGCCACCACCGCCCTCGTCCTGCTGCGCGCGCACCTGGGCGCCGCACCACGGGACCTGCCCGAGCAGGCGAGCCGGGCGCTGACCGCCCCGCTGCCCGAAGGGGCGCCCGACGCCAGGCAGTTCACCTTCCTCGGCGCCGGCTGGACCTGCGGCGTGGCCCACGAGGCGGCGCTCAAGGTCCGCGAGGCGTCCTCCTCCTGGACCGAGTCCTACCCGGCCATGGAGTACCGGCACGGGCCGATCAGCGTCAGCGGCCCCGGCAGCGTGGTCTGGTTCCTCGGCGCCCCGCCGGCCGGCCTCGTGCCGCAGATCGAGCGGACCGGCGCGCAGGTCTCGGTGTCCGACCTCGACCCGCTGGCGGACCTGGTCCGGGCACAGCGCCTGGCCGTCCTGCTGGCCGCCGGCCGCGGCCTCGACCCCGACCGGCCGCGCCACCTGACCCGCTCGATCGTGCTGGACGGGTCGTGACCCCGACCGCGGGCAGCGTCATCGCACTGGACGTCGGCGGCACCCGCATCAAGGGCGTCGTGGTCGACGACGGCGAGCCGGTCGAGTCCGAGCAGTGGCCCACCCGGGCCGAGCGCGGGCCGGACGCCGTCCTCGACACGGTGCTGCGGTGCGCGGACGACCTGAGGGCCCGCGCCGTCCGCCGGGGAGCGCCGCCGCGGGCCGCCGGCATCGCCGTCCCCGGCCTGGTGGACGAGAGCAGCGGCACCGCCGTCCTCGCCGCCAACCTCGGCTGGCGCGACCTGCCGGTGCGCAGCTGGGCCGAGGAGCACCTGGACCTGCCGGTGGCCTTCGGGCACGACGTCCGGGCCGGCGGACTGGCGGAGAGCCGGCTGGGGGCGGGGCGCGGCTGCGACGCCTTCGCCTTCGTCCCCGTCGGGACCGGGATCGCCGCCGCGCTGGTGCTCGGCGGACGGGCGTTCGCGGGCAGCCGGGGCTTCGCGGGCGAGCTGGGCCACCTGGTGGTGCGCCCCGGCGGCGAGCCGTGCGTGTGCGGCAACCACGGCTGCGTGGAGACCCTGGCCTCGGCCTCGGCGATCGCCCGCCGCTACCGCCGGGCCACCGGGGACGCCACCGCGAGCGCCGAGGACGTCCGCTCCCGCGCCGAGTCGGGCGACCGCGTGGCCCGCCGGGTCTGGACCGAGGCGGTGGAGGCACTCGCCGACGGCCTGGCGGCGCTGACCGTGCTGCTCGACCTGGAGCGCCTGGTCATCGGCGGCGGACTGGTCCTGGCCGGCGAGGCGTACCTGGCGCCGCTGCGGACCGCACTCGCCGAGCGGCTGCCGTTCCGCCCGGCGCCGGAGCTGGTGGCCGCCGAACTGGGCCACCGCGCGGGCAGTCTGGGCGCGGCGCTGCTCGCCCAGGGCCTGCTGGCGGGGGGTGGCCGGTGATCCTCACCGTCACGCTCAACGCCGCCCTGGACCTCACCTACCGGTTACCGGACCTCCGCCCGCACGCGAGCAACCGCGTGCGCAGCGTCACCCGGCAGGCGGGCGGCAAGGGCGTCAACGTCGCCCGGGTGCTCGCGGCCCTCGGGCACGCCGCGACCGTCACCGGACTGGTCGGCGGACCGACCGGCCAGGCCGTCCGGGCGGAACTCGCCGAGGCCGCACTGCCGGACGAACTGGTCGAGGTGGCGGGGGAGACCCGTCGGACGATCGCCGTGGCGGACGACCGGGACACCACCATGCTCCTGGAACCCGGGCCCGACGTCTCGCCGTCGGAGTGGCAGCGCTTCCTCGCCCACTACGAGCACCTGCTGCCCGGCGCCTCGGTCGTCGTGCTCTCCGGGAGCCTGCCGCCGGGGCTGCCGGTGGACGCCTACCGGCGGCTCGTGGAGCGGGCCCGCGCCCACGGCGTCCCGGCCGTGCTGGACGCCGACGGCCCCGCACTGCTGCGGGCCCTGCCCGCCCGACCGGCCGTGGTGAAGCCCAACGCCCACGAGCTGGCCGACGCGACCGGCTGCCCCGACCCGGCCGAGGGCGCGCAGCGGCTGCTCGAAGCCGGCGCCGAGGCCGTGGTCGCCTCGCTCGGACCGGACGGCCTGCTCGCCCTGACCCCCGAGGGCCGCTGGCGCGCCCGCCCGCCGGGCGCCGTCTCCGGCAACCCGACCGGCGCCGGTGACTCGGTGGTCGCGGCCCTCGCCCTCGGTCTGGCCGGCGGACTGCCGTGGCCCGAGCGGCTGCGCCGCGCCGTGGCCCTGTCCGCCGCCACCGTCCTCGCCCCGCAGGCCGGCCGCTTCGACGCGGACGCCCATGAGCGCCTGCTCGCCCTCGTCCGGACCGAAGCACTCGACCGGGCCGAAGCACCTGCCCGGACCGAAGCGCCGGCCCGCACCGAGGACCTCGACCCGACGCACCCTCAAGGAGAAGCATGTCCCTAGTCGGAACCGGGGAGATCGTCGCGCCCGCCGCCCACGGCGGTCACGGCGTCGGCGCGTTCAACGTCATCCAGCTCGAACACGCCGAGGCCATCGTCACCGGGGCCGAGGCCGTGGGCGCGCCGGTGATCCTGCAGATCAGCGAGAACGCGGTGCGCTACCACGGCGGGCTGGCGCCCGTCGGCGCCGCGGCGCTCGCGGTGGCCCGGGCGGCGGCCGTGCCGGTGGCCGTCCACCTGGACCACGCCACCGAGCCGGCCCTGGTCGCGGAGGCGGTCCGGCTCGGCTTCGGGTCGGTGATGTTCGACGCCTCGGTGCTGCCGTACGCGGAGAACGTCCGGGCCACGGCCGAGGTGGTGGGGCTGTGCCACGCCACGGGGGTGTGGGTGGAGGCGGAGCTCGGCGAGGTCGGCGGCAAGGACGGCGTGCACGCGCCGGGCGCCCGGACCGACCCGGCCGAGGCGGCCGAGTTCACCGCGCGCACCGGGGTCGACGCGCTGGCCGTCGCCGTCGGCACCTCGCACGCCATGCTCACCCGCACGGCGAGCCTGGACCTCGACCTGATCGCCGCCCTGCGCGCGGCCGTGCCGGTGCCGCTGGTGCTGCACGGATCCTCCGGGGCCGCGGACGAGACCCTGGCGGCGGCGGTCGCGCACGGCATGACGAAGGTCAACATCGCCACCCACCTCAACAAGGCGTTCACCGCGGCGGTCCGCGGCCGCCTCACGGCCGATCCCGCGCTGGTCGACACCCGGGCCTACCTGGGCGCCGGCCGGGAGGCGGTGGCCCGCGAGGTGGCGCACCTGCTCGGGGTGCTGTCCGCGCAGCGCCCGGCGGTCGCCGCCTCCTGAGGCCGGACGCACCACGGCCGCTCTCCCCGCAGCGGGGAGAGCGGCCGTCGGCGTTGCTCGGGCGGCTCGTTCAGGTGGTCAGGCGGCCGTGACGGTGGAGAACCGGTCGGCGCCGACGGCCCAGCGGCCGCGGCGCATGACGGCGACCAGGTCGTGGCTCTCGGAGTCGACCACGACGAGGTCGGC